>DASZDB010000498.1:0-2917 GCA_035942495.1 Solirubrobacteraceae bacterium | reverse complement strand
CGGCGCCCGGGCGATCCGCGTCTCGCGCGAGCGCTTCGCCCCGGTCAAGACGACCGATGACCTGCTCGCGCTGCGCTCCGACGCCTACGAGCTGACCGAGAGCGGGCGGATCGTACTCGCGGCGGCTCGCGCCGACGCCGGCGAGGGCGCCCCGCTCGTGCAGCTCGACTCACGGTTCTTCAAGCTCGTGCACGACTTCGAGGCGCGGTTTCCCGCGGGCGCGCCGTCGCTCGTGCGAGCGCAGCGGCTGACGGTGCGCGGCGACGTCGCGTTCGGCGCGGACGTCGTGGTGCGCGGCGAGGTCACCGTCGAGCACGACGGCGACGGGCAGCTTCGCATCGACGACGGGACGGTGCTCGAGGGCTGACGCGCCCGCTTCGCGTTGCCTCTGCGGCGTGCTGGCGTGGTCCAACGGCATCTCTGACGGTGAGGCGCGGGAGCTCGGGCGTTCGTGCCGGTGGTGGGGCGGTCGAGCCTGGTCGCATCAAACGGGGGTCTTGCGTATTGCGCGCCTATGCGGGACGGTTTTCGCACGACCCCCCCGGAACGGCCGCGACGCTGTCCCGCGAGGGCGGCGGACCCTCCTTCGGAGATGCCGTTCAGCGCGACGGTCACCGACTGGACGTTGCGCGCGAAGCGACCGCCACGACGGGACAGGCGCACGAACCCGCACGTCGACTCCGAGGATGGGGCATCCTGAGGCCGTGAACGATCGCCGGCCCACACGATGATCGATCCGGCCGGCGGCGTCGGGGTGTTCGCCGCGCTCGCGGCCGGGCTCGTGTCGTTTCTGAGCCCCTGCGTGCTGCCGCTCGTCCCGGGCTACCTGTCCGCGGTGTCGGGCGTCAAGCCGTCGGAGATCGAGGAGGCGTCGCTGCGGCGCGTCCTCGTGCCGGCGCTGCTGTTCGTCGCGAGCTTCTCGGCGATCTTCATCGTCCTCGGACTCGGCGCGACGAAGCTCGGCTCCTCGCTCAACGACCACCGTGAGACGCTCGAGCGCGTCTCGGCGATCGTGATCATCTCGCTGGGCCTCTTCTTCGTCGCGACGCCGTTCATCGCGCGCCTCGGCCGCGAGTGGCGGATCGACTCGTTGATGGAGCGCGCCGGCCACGGCGGCCCGCTCGTCGTCGGCGCGGCGTTCGCGATCGCGTGGACGCCGTGTGTCGGGCCCACGCTCGGCGCGATCCTCACCGCGGCCTCGTTGTCGGACTCTTCCGCCCACGGCGCCTACCTGCTCGCCTGGTACTCCGCGGGGCTGGCGATCCCGTTTCTGCTGACGGCCGTCGCGTTCAACCGGATGACGACGCTGTTCGCCGTCGTCAAGCGCCACTACGCCGCGATCGTCGCAACCGGCGGCGCGATCCTCATCGCGATGGGCGTCCTCATCTGGACCGGCGAGCTCACACAGCTGAACATCGAGGCCCAGCGGATGCTCGACAACGTCGGCCTGGACTTCCTCAACGGGCTCTAGCGCTTCAGGCGCGCCGCGGTGGCCGCGCGGCGCGCCGCGTCGGCCGCCGCCTCGGCGTCGTCTTCGAGGCGCTCCTTGCGCTTGGACTCGCGCTCGCTCTCGCTCAGCGCCCGCGTGAACAGGAACACGAGCGCGACGCCCATCACGATCGACTGCTCGAGCGCCATGATCAGGCCGCCGACGGCCTGGTCGGTGCCGGGGGACAGCCCCAAGTAGCCGGGCTGGCGCTCGTAGAAGTCGTAGATCGCGTCCGGCGCGAAGGCGAGCAGGATGCCGAGCAGGCCGACGAACACCTTCGTGGCCAGCATGTACACGACGGGGCCCATCCCGCCGAGGCGCTGGCGCGCGCGGATCGGCGAGAGCAGGTGCCACCAGTACAGCCCGCCCGCGATGGCGAACGAGACGTGCTCGAGCACGTGCAACACGGGCGTCTCGAGCGCCGCGTCGTACATCGCGGGGATGTGCCAGACCGCCATCGTCGCGACGTACAGCACGATCGCGAAGATCGGGTGGGCGAGGACGCCCGCGCGCTTCTCGATACGCACCAGGCGGCGCGTCAGCGGACGCAGCAGCACCTTCGTGAGCCCGAGCAGCACGAGGATCGGCGCGAGATCGAGCAGCAGCAGGTGCTGGACCATGTGCATGAGAAACAGCTGCTCGCCGAGGCGGTCGATCGGCGAGATCAGCGCGATCAGCACGAGCGCCATTCCGGCGAGGAAGCTCGTCAGGCGCCCCGCCGACCCGTCGATCTGCCGCCAGCGGCGGACGTAGAGGAACGTCAGCGCCGCGACGAGCACGACCGGGCCCGGCTCGAAGGACCAGCTGGCGTCGGGGGCGACGGCAAGGGGCGCGGCCAGGATGCCGCGATTGTGCCAATCCGTGTCAGCGTTTGCGCAGAATCGTCACGATTGGCGCGTCCGCCGGCACATGATTCGCGAGACGATCGACGCCATGCTCGCCGAGGTTGTCGCGCTCGTCACACCACCGCGCTGCGCCGCCTGCGCAGAGCACACCGGCCGTGCCGCCGATGTCCTCTGCGCGGCGTGTCGGCGCGCGCTGCCGTGGCTGCGCGGGCCGTGCTGCGCGCGCTGCGCGCTGCCGCTGCCCCACGCCCGCGGACGCTGCCCGGCCCGTGACGCGACCTTCGACCGCGCCTGGGCGGCGGTCGCCTACGACGGCGTCGCGCGCGACGTGATGCACGCGCTGAAGTTCTCCGCCGCGCGACCGCTCGCCCGCGTGATGGCCGCGCAGATCGCCGTGAACGCGCCGCCGGCGCTGCTGCGCGCGCCGGCCGGCACAACGCTCGTCGCCGTGCCGCCGCACCCGCGCCGCCGACGCGCCCGCGGCTTCGATCCCGCCGAGCTCATCGCCGGCGCGCTGGCGCGGCGTACCGGCCTGCCGCTGCGCCGCGCGCTGCGCCGCGGCCGTACGGAGGCGCACCAGCTC
>DASZDB010000497.1:0-4294 GCA_035942495.1 Solirubrobacteraceae bacterium | reverse complement strand
GTCGTCGGCGGCGCGCTGCTCGACGGCCTCGCGCTCGGCGGCGGCCTGCTCGCGCGCGGCGGCACGTTCCTTGCGACGCTGCTCGGCGGCGGCGCGCAGCGCGGCCTCCTGCTCGCGGCGCAGCCGCTCGGCCTCGGCGAGGCGCTGCTCGTCCTGCGTGCGGCGGCGCTTCGCGCGCGCCTCGGCCGCCTCGGCCGCGGCCTCGCGCTCGGCGGCGCGCTCCTGATCTTCGAGCGCGCGCTGGGCAGCGCGCGCCTCGGCCTCCGCGGCGGCCTGCTGCTGGGCTGCCTTCGCCGCGCGCGCGCCGGCCCGCAGCGCCGCCTTGCGCGCCTCGGCGGCCTGCTGCTTGGCCTCGTCGCTCGTATCGGCGAGCTTGCGCATCCGCGACTCGAGCGCCTTGCGCGCCGCGGCCTCGGCGCGCGCACCCTGTGTCGCCTTGTCGGCGGCCGCCAGCGCCGCGTCGATGCGCTCCTCGAGCTCGCCGCGGTGACGCTCCTGCTCGTCGATCCGCGCCGTCGCGCGGCGGACGTCCTCCAGCGCGTCCTCCAGATCGCCGGCGAGGGCGCTCTCCTGCGCGGCGAGCCGATCGACCTCCGCGATCGCCCGGCTCAGCGACGCCTCGAGCTCGCGCTGGACCTCGGCGTCCTCGTCGGCGCGGCGCTCGGTGTAGGCCCGTGCCGCGCCGAGCAGCTCGGTCAGCCGCTGCACCTCGGTCACCGCCGAGTCCCGCGCGTCGGTCAGCTCCCCGACCTGAGCACGGGCGCTCGCGCGCTGTGACCGCAGCTCGGCGATCGCCGCGGTCGCCGCATCGTGTTGTGAGCTGAGCGCGGCAAGCGCCGCGTCCGACGTCTGGCGGCGCCGCTCGACGTCCTGCAGCTCGGCCTGCGCCGCGTCGCGCTGATCGGTGCGCTCGCGCAGCGCGTCGTGTGCGCTCTGAAGCTCGGCGGTGAGGCTCGAGATCTCCTTCAGCGCGTTGTCGCGCTGGACGCTCAGCTCGCGGATGTCGGCCGTGGTGGCCTCGCGCTGCTGCCCCAGCGCCTGCAGCTCGGACTCGCTCGCCGCGTGCCGCTCACCGAGGCGGGCGATCTCCTCCTGCGCGGCGTCGCGCTGCGCGTTCAGCGCCTGCATCTCGCGCAGCGCGCCGTCGCGCTGGGTCGTCAGCTCGCGCACGTCGGCGTCGGCGGCGTCGCGCAGGGCGGCAAGCTCGCGCAGCTCCGCAAGGGCCGCGTCGCGCTGGGCGGCGAGGTTCTGCATCTCGCGCTGCGTGCCGCTGCCCTGCGTGCTGAGCGCCTCGATGTCGGCGCGCGCGCGGTCGCGCTCCACCGTGAGCGCTTCGATGTCTGCGCGCGCGGTGTCGCGCTGCGCGGTCAGCGCTTCGATCTGCCCCAGCGCGTCGTCGCGCTCGGCTTCGAGCTGTGCGATCTGCGCGGTCGCGCGGTCGTCCCCCTGCCGCAGATTCTCGATCTCGGATTGCGTGGCGCTGTGCCGTGCCGTCAGCTCGTCGAGCGCGCTCTGCAGGGTCGCCTGCCGCACCGCGAGCACCTCGAGCTGGTGCTGCGCGGCGTCGCGCTCGTCGGCCGCGGTCTCGAGCTCGGCGCGTGCCGCGTCGCGCGCCTGCGTCAGCTGCGCGAGCCGGCTCGCGTCGGCGTCGCGGCCGGCCGCGACCTCGGTGAGCTCGTCATGGGTGGCGGCGAGCTGCGCGGTGAGCGCCTCGACGCGGTGCTGCGCGGCGTCGCGGGCGGCGGCCAGCTCCTCGACGCCGGCGGTGGCTCCCTCGTGGGCGCCCGTCAGCGCTTGGATGCCGGCCTGCGCGTCGTCGCGCTCGGCGACGAGCGCCGCGATCTGCTTGCGCGCCGCCTCGTGCTGGCCGGTGAGCTCGCGGATGCGGGCGATCGCCGACTCGCGCTCTGCGGTCAGCGTCCGGATGTCGGCCTGCGCGGCCTCGTGCTGCAGGCCGCGCTCGCGCAGCTGCGTGAGGGCGTGCGCGTGCTCGGCGGCGAGCACGTCGAGCTCGGCCTGTGTGGCGTCGCGCTGATCGGCCAGCTCGTCGCCGGCCGCGCGCGCCTGCTCCTCGAGGGCGGTCAGCTCGAGGATGCGGGCGTCGGCGGCGTCGCGCTCGTCGGTGAGCGCCTCGACCCGGGCCAGCGCGGCGTCGCGGGCGGCGGCGAGGATGCCGATCTCGGCCTGCGCGGCGTCGCGTTCGGCGCTCAGCGCCTCGAGCTCGCTGAGCGCACAGTCGCGCTGGGCCGTGAGCTCCGTGATCTCGGCGCTCGTGTCCCCGCGCTTGGCGGTCAGGACCTCGATCCGGCGCTGCGCCTCGTCGTGGCGAGCGGTGAGCTGCTCGATCTTCGCCAGCGCGCGGTTGCGCTCGCCGGTCAGCGCCTCGGCCGCGGCGGCGGCGGTCGCGTGATCGGCGCTGAGCGCCTCGAGCTGCTCCCGTGCGCGCACCTGGGCAGCGGCGGCCTCGTCGAGCATGTCCCGCGTCTGCGTCGCCTCGCGGCGCGAGGCCTCCAGATCGGCGGTCAGCCGGTCGAGCTCGCCGCGCGCCGTGTTGACGTCGTGCGCGAGCGCGTCGGCGCGCTCGCGCGCCGTGGCGGCGTCGGCCTGCGACGCGGCGAGCGAGGCGGCGGCCTCGGCGCTGGCGGCGTGCGAGCGCTCGAGCTCGGCGGCGCGCTCGGCCTGCTCCGTGCGCAGCTGCGCGAGCAGCACGGCCCGCTCCTCCTGGGCCTGCGCGAGCTGCGCCTCGAGCAGCCGCAGGCGGTGGCCGGCCTGGTCGCGGGTTTGCAGCGCGCTCGTCGCCTGTGCGCCGGTCTGCTCGAGCCGGCGCTCGAGCGCCGCGCGTGCCGTCTGCGCCCGCTCGAGCTCTCCCGCCGTCTCGCCCTCGCGGGCGCGCGCGGCCGTCAGCTCGGTGGCGAGCGCCTCGGCCTCGGCGCGAGCCTGCTCGAGCTCGGCCTCGAGCGTCCCCGTGCGATCGCCAGCGCGCTCGACCTGCGTCGTGAGCTGCCGGATGTGCGACCGCGCCTCGCTGAGCTCGGCCGACAGCTCCTCGGTGCGGCTGCGGGCACGGTCAAGCGCCGCCGAGCGCTCCTCGGCGCTGCCGCCGACCTCGCGCAGCCGCTGCTCGAGCTCCTCGCCGCGCTCCGCGGATTCCTTGAGCAGCGCCTCGGCGGCCACCATGTCCTCGCGCGCGGCGACCAGCTGCTCCTCGAGCTGCGCGCTCTGCGCGCGGGCCAGCTCGAGCGCCGCGAGGGTTCGCTGGGTCGTGGCCTGCGCCTCGGCGCGCTGTGCCCGCGCGACCTCGACCTCGTTGGCGAGGCTGGCGGCGCTCGCCTGCGCCTCGCGGGCGATCCTGCCGACGTCGCCCTGCTCGTCGCGCGCGGCCTCGAGCTCGCGCTCGAGCTCCTGGACCCGCGCCTCGAGCTGCTCGCGCACCTGGCTGGCCTCCCGCAGCGACCCTTGCGCCGCCTCGCGCTCGTCGCGCTCGGCCTCGGCCTGCGCCAGCGCGTCGCGCGCCTCGCGCATCGCCTCCTCGGCGGCCTCTCGCAGGCGCGCGGCCTCCTCGCCGGCCGCCTGCACCTCGGCAGCGGGCGTCCGGGTGAGCGCGCCGAGGCGCTCGGCCTCGGCGGCGGCCTCCTCGGCCTGCTGCTCGGCCGCCTCGCGGGCGGCGACCTCCTGCTCCAGACGTCTGGCCGTCTGCTGCGCCTCGGCCCGCGCCGCGGGCAGCTCGGCGGCGACCGGCTCGAGCTGCTCGATCCGCCCGCGCGCCTCCTCGAGCTCCGCGGTCTCCTGGGCATGCCGTTCGCGCAGCGCCTCGAGTTCCGCCACCCGGCGCTCGGCCTGCGCGGCGCGCGCGTCGAGCTCCGTCGCGCGCTCGGCGTGCGCCGCGATCTGCCCGCGCAGCTCGCTTCCGCTCGCCGCGGCGTGCTCGACGGCGAGCACGAGCTCACCCGCGCGTTCCTCGAGCTCGGCGGCGCGCTGCTCGGCCTCGGTTGCGCGCGCGGTCAGCGCGTCGGCGCGCTCGGCCGCTGCCTGCGCGGCGGCCGCCTCCTGCTCGGCGCGGCGCTCGAGCTCGGCCGCGCGCTCGGCCGCCGTGCGCTCGATCTGGGTCGCGCGCTGGCGCTCGGCGCGCAGGCGCTCGGCGGCCTCGGCCAGCGCCGCCTCGGCCTGGTCGCGCTCTTCGCGCAGGGCGGCGGCGGCGTCGTCGACCGTTGCCCCGGCCCGTTCGCGCTCGGCGGCGACTGCGGCGGCCTGCGCTGCGCGCGCCGCCTCGAGCGCGGCCTCGGCCTGCTCGCGC
>DASZDB010000496.1:0-4787 GCA_035942495.1 Solirubrobacteraceae bacterium | reverse complement strand
TCGGGCGCGGTCGCCCACGACATCTGGTCGAACGTCATCCGCAAGGGCCACGACTCCGAGCACGAGGAGGTGCTCGTCGCGCGCATCGCCGCCGCGTCGATCGGCGCGATCGCGATCGCCATCGCGATCATCGGCGGGGCGGGCCTGAACGTCTCGTTCATGGTCGGTCTCGCGTTCGCCGTCGCGGCGAGCGCGAACTTCCCGGCGCTGCTGCTCGCGCTGACCTGGAGGCGCTTCAACACGGCGGGCGCAGTGACCGGCGTGGCGTTCGGCGTGCTGAGCTCGATCATCCTCGTGATCATCTCGCCGAAGGTCTGGCCGGGACCCGACGCAGAGGGCGGGCTGCTGGCGTTCTACGACCTGGCCAATCCCGGGATCATCTCGATCCCGCTCGGCTTCATCGGCTGCTGGCTGGGCACGATGCTCTCCACCGAGCGCGGCAACGAGCGCGAGTTCGCCGAGCTGCGGGTGCGTTCGGAGACCGGGCTGGGGGCTGAGAAGGGGGGCGTCGCGGTCGGCGCCCCAATCCCTGAAAAAAGGGCTCAAGTCCCGGTCCCGTGACGCCGATAGGAACCTCGAAAGGAACCTCCCCTCTCCTCTCGAGAGTCTCCTTCAAACCTCAACCCGGCAGTACCGCTCTCTCCCTCAGTCAGTTCTCCTCCTCCGAAGCGAAGGCCCGCGCCCCACGCGGGCCTTCGTGGGTTAAGGCGCCCGGCGACGCGACTACAATCCGCCGCGTGCCGCTCTACGTCTACAAGCGCGAGGACGGGTCGACCGTCGAGATCCAGCACTCGATCCACGACGAGGCCCTGACGGTCTGCCCCGAGACCGGCCAGAGGATGGAGCGCGTCCCGCAGGCGTTCGGCTCCGCGCAGCTGCCCAACCGCTTCTACAGCGAGGGCATGACGCGCAAGGGCACGCCGTAAGCTAATTGAACGGGTTCAGCCGCCGCCGCAGTGGCGAGTGGCGGAAGTTCACCTGACTGAGGGCCGCGTTGACGCTGACGATGCCGATCTCGGCCGCGATCGTCGTCAGGCCGAGCACGTTGAGGCGCTGCTTGCGCTTGCGTGCCGACTCCGAGGCGGACGGGGCGGTGTGGTCGCCGTCCTCGAGCGGCACCGCGCCGTCGGGCGCCTCGCGCGAGAAGCGGATGCCCTCGATCGCCGACGCCGCGCCTGAGATCACCAGCGCACCGACCAGGACGTCCTTCGCGCGGGCGAGGCTGCGCTCGCGGCCGTCGAGGTTGCGGAAGCGCAGCTCGCCGGCTCGCGCGCCGATCCAGCCCGCGGTGACGGCCGCCAGGCCGGCGCCGTTGACCGCGCCGTAACGGCGCCACGCGGCGTTGACGACCTCGCCGCGCTCGCGCGGCTCGCTGATCGCGGTCACCGCTGGATGAAGCGCCATGCGGCCGAAGAGCTGACCGCCGAGCAGGCTGGCGAGGCCGAGGTCGCTGACCGCGCGGCCGACGCTGCTGACGGTGTCCGTCGAAGGCTGCAGAAGGTTGGGCATGAGGTCTGGTTCTCCCGCCCGCGACGAGGCCAAACCCCGGTTCACGCGCCTGGCGCGCGCCTATGCCGTCGGGTCGAGCGTGACCTTGCCGGTGGTCCGGCGCGCGGCAAGATCGGTCTGCGCCTGGGCGGCCTGGTCGAGCGGATACGCCGGACCGGTCACCACGCGCAGCTCCCCGCGGCGCACGCGCTCGAAGAGATCCGCCAGCGCGTCGTCGATCATCGCGGGGCGGCCCAGGCAGTGCGCGAACCAGAAGCCGACGACCGCGCGCGAGCGCCGCATCAGCGAGCCGCTGCGGATCGTGTTGTTCTCGCCGGAGGCGATCCCGTAGGTCACGAGCCGTCCGAAGGGCGCCAGCGCGTCGAGCGAGGCGTCGAAGACGGGCCCCCCGGCCATCTCGAAGACGACGTCGACCGGCTTGCCGAGGTTCGCCGCGACGAGCCGCTCGGTGAGCCCGTCGGCGGCCCCGTCGACTGCCACGTCGGCCCCGAGCTCCAGCGCGAGGTCGCGCTTGTCGGCGGTGGACGCCGTCGCGATGACGCGGCCGGCGCCGAGCGGCTTGCCGAGCTGCACGGCAAGCGAGCCGACGCCACCCGCCGCGGCGTGCACGACGACGCTCTCGCCGTGCGCCACACGCCCGGACGTGCGATAGAGGTGCCAGGCCGTCAGCCCCTGGAGCACGAGCGCCAGCGCCATCTCGTCGGACACTCCGTCCGGGACCGGGAAGGTGAGCGCCGCCGGCGCGACCGCGTACTCGGCGTAGCCGCCGGAGCCGAGCAGCGCGACGACGCGCTCGCCGGTGTCCTCGCGCACGCCCGCGACCTCGGCTCCGGGCACGAGCGGCAGCTCGTCCTTGGCGAGGTAGGTATTCGTGCGCCGGTGCGTGTCGGCGAAGTTCAGGCCCGCGCGGGCGACGCGGACGAGGACTTCGCCCGGACCGGGCTCGGGGACCGGGAGCTCGACGAGCTGCAGCACCTCGGGTCCCCCGTACTCGGACATCTGGATCGCGCGCATCTCGGCGGGTCACCATACTTCGCGCGCTGCCGCGTGCGCCGCGCGCCGCGTCAGACCCGCCCCCTCCCTGAATGGACATCGCCCAACCATGAGCCTCACCGTCGTTGGTTCGATCGCGTTCGACGCCGTCCAAACGCCGCACGGCGGCCGCGCGCGCATGCTCGGCGGTGCGGCGGTGCATTTCTCGCTGGCCGCGTCGTTCTTCGACGAGGTGCGTGTCGTCGGCCCCGTGGGCGACGACTTCGGCGACGAGGAGTACGCGGTCCTGCACGGCCGCAACGTCATCACCGACGACATCGAGCACGTCGCCGGCGGCAAGACGTTCTTCTGGAAGGGCGTCTACCACGAGAACATGAACTCGCGTGACACGCTCGAGACCGACCTCAACGTCTTCGAGCACTTCGACCCCAAGCTCTCGCAGGCCTCCCAGGACTGCGACGTCCTGTTTCTCGCGAACATCTTCCCGGCGCTGCAGCTCAACGTCCGCCGCCAGTGCGAGCAGGCGAAGTTCGTCGCGCTGGACTCGATGGACCTCTGGGTGAACATCGCCCGCGAGGCGCTCGTCGCGGCGATCTCAGAGGTCGACTGCGTGATCCTCAACGACTCCGAGGTCACGCTGTTCACCGGCGAGCGCGAGGTCGTCGCGGGGGCGCGCAAGATCATGGAGCACGGCCCGTCGTCGATGGTGGTCAAGCTCGGCAAGTACGGTGCCGCGCTCGTCACCGCCGACGATTCGTTCTGGATCCCCGCCTATCCGGTCGAGTTCGTCTCCGACCCGACGGGCGCGGGCGACAGCTTCGCGGGCGGCTTCGTCGGCTGCATCGCCGCCCACCGCGGCGAGGCGACGCCGGAGGTGCTCAAGCTGGCGATGGCCTACGGCACCGCGGTGGCGTCCTTCAACGTCGAGGAGTTCGGCACCGAACGGGTTGCGCGGCTGACCGGCCCGGAGATCGTCGAGCGCGTCCACGAGCTCAAGCGGATCACGTCGTTCGAGACGCCCGAGGTGGCGCTGAAGGGTTGACGCCGCAACGACCGCGGGGCCCTGTTCGGACCCCGCGCGGAGAACAGGCGCGAACGCCTGGCTAGGACTGGATGAAGCCGGTGTCGGTGACCGCCTTGAGGATCGACCGCTCCGACCTGCGCTTGTCGAAGCTCGCCGGAGCGGGCAGGACCCCGTTGATGTTGCGGATCCAGGCGGCGTGACGCGCCTCGACGGTCGTGATGGTGGCCGCGGCCGCCAGCGTGCCCTTGGCGCGGATGTTGCCGACCTGGCCGAGGTAGGCGTTGACGCCCGTGTCCTCGAGGACCTGGGCCGTCGCGGCGAACTTCGCCGTGTCGGTGACGGTGTCGCCGAAGTCGAACGCCGGTGACTTGATGGCCCTGGACCCGAGGGCGCCCCGGAGGAAGTTGACGTGCTTGCGCTCGTGCAGGGCGACGACCTCGGCGAACTGCCTCAGCGCGTCGCTCGTGCCGTACGCGCGGTTGGCCACGGCCTGCTCGTAGAACGCGGCCTCGAGGAACTCGAGCGTCAGCGCGTAGTTGAGGATCGCGACGTCGTTCTTCGCCGACTTCTTCGTCGTCGAGATGGCGGCCTCGGCGCTGCTGAGGATCCCGCTGAACATCGCGCTGCCGACGAGCAGCCCGCCCCCGGCGAGGGCGCTCTTCTTGAGGAAGTCGCTGCGGTCCAGGCCGGCGGCCTCGGCGGCGTCACGGACGGCGCCGTCGGCATCGACCATTGCAAGGTTCAGATCGGACAAGGGAGCTTCTCCTGGTGTGGTGATGATCAGCGGACGGTGATGCGGCCGGCCACGCCGGGATGCAGCGTGCAGACGTACAACGGGCGGCCGTGCGCCGCGGATCACACTTGGCGCGCACAGCGGGGTCGGCGGCCACGCGCGCTTGCGTATGTGGGTACGCTCACAAGTGGCATGAGCGCGACGTTCATCTTCCTCATGGTGATCCTGAAGATCCCGATCTTCGCCCTGTTCTACATCGTCTGGTGGGCGATCCACGCCAAGCCCGAGCCGGAGCCGGTGAATGGCGAGGACGGCGGGACGAAGCGTCCGGTCAATCCGCGCCCCCGCCATCCCCACCCGCGCCCCGCGCTGCCGCGCAACCCGCGTCGCGGCCCCCACGGCGCGCCTCAGGTCGCGCCCCCGCCGCGCGTGCGGACCGTTGTCGCCCGCGCGCGCTCCGTCGAGCGCCACAGATAGACGGTTGATCCTGTGGCCGGTGCCGGCAGATGTGCGCGTATCGCGGATGCA
>DASZDB010000495.1:0-8978 GCA_035942495.1 Solirubrobacteraceae bacterium | reverse complement strand
GCCAGCACGTCCTCGGCGGCCACCCGCTGGCCGAACACCACGTCTCCCGGCGCGCGCACGAGCACGAACGGCACGCGGTTGCCCACGCGCTTCTTGTCCAGGCGGGTCGCCGCGACGACGGCCTCGGGATCGACGTCGGGGTCCAGCGCGGTAGGCAGGCCCGCCCCCGCGAACAGGTCCGCCACCTGCGCGCGCAGATCGTCCACGCCACCGAGCCGCAGCGCGGCGAGCAACCCCAGCGCCACCGCCTCGCCGTGACGGTAGCGCCGGTAGCCCGTCACCGTCTCGATCGCGTGGCCGACCGTGTGGCCGAGGTTCAGCAGCTGGCGCTCGCCGCCATCGCGCTCGTCGGCGGCCACGACCGCGATCTTCGTGCGCGCGCAGTCCAGCACCACGCGCTCGTCGACCTGCGCGCCGCTCGCCACGCGCTCCCACAGCGACCCGCCCGCGATCAGCGCCGTCTTGACAACCTCCGCGTAGCCCGCCGCGAGCTCCTCGCGCGGCAGGGTCGCGAGCGTGTCGACGTCGGTGATGACCGCGGCCGGGTGGTGGTAGGCGCCGACGTAGTTCTTCGCCTCGGGCAGATCGACCCCCGTCTTGCCGCCGTAGGCCGAGTCGACCTGTGCGACGACGGTCGTCGGCACCTGCACGATCGGCACGCCGCGCTGGTAGGCGGCGGCGCAGAAGCCCGCGAGGTCGCCGACGACGCCACCGCCCAGCGCCACGAGGTGGTCGTCGCGGCCCATGCCCTCCGCGGCGAGCTCGCGCCACACCCGCTCGGCGACCGCGAGCGTCTTGTGCTCCTCGCCCGCCGGGATCGTGAGCGTGCGGTGCGTGGCACGCAGGGCGGCGCCGTAGAGCGCACCGACGTTCGAGTCCGTCACGACGAACGCCCGCCGCCCCGGCCGCGGCAGGCCGCCGATCAGGCCGCGCCCGACGAACACCGGGTACTCCGAGCCGCCGGCCACGGCCCAGACGAGCTTCGTCCCGGCCGGAGCGTCGGCCAGCGCGCGCAGCGCCGGCTCGGCCCGGCGCACGAGCCGGTCGCCCTCGGGAAGGAACGCGTCGGCGCTCGAGGCGTACAGCGGGCGGCGCTCGGCGTGCAACGCGCAGAAGGCCGCGCGGTCGGCGGCGAGCGGGCGCTCCTCGCCCGCGGCGCGCGCCCACGCCGTCTCGTCGGAGACGTCGAGCCAGACGACGGTGTGCTCGCGCAGGGCCTCGCGTACGGTCGGCGACAGCACGCTTCCGCCGCCGAGCGCGATCGCCGGCGCCCCCGAGCGCAGCGCGCGCAGCACGATCGGCTCCTCGCGGCGGCGGAACTTCTTCTCGCCGAACGCCGCGAAGAACGACGAGATCGGCATCTAGAGCTGATCCTCGACGAGCTTGTCGGTGTCGAGCACGTCGTCGAGTGCCGAGGACTTCCCGGCGCCCATGAACCCGACGAAGACGATCGCCATGCCGGGCGACGCTACGAGCGCCAGTCGATGCGCGCGCGGTACGCCTCGACCGCCGCGAGCACGTCGTCGATGTGGTCGCCGCCGAACTTCGCGCGGTAGGCGTCGGCGAGCACGAACGCGACCATCGATTCGCCCACGACGCCCGCCGCCGGCACCGTGCAGGAGTCCGTCCGCTCGCGCAGGGCCTGCGCGGGCTCCTTCGTCGCGATGTCGACCGAGCGCAGCGGCTTGGTCAGCGTCGGCAGCGGCTTCATCGCCGCGCGCGCGTACAGCGGATCGCCGTTCGTCATGCCGCCCTCCAACCCGCCGGCGTGGTTCGTCTCGCGGTAGTAGCCGCGCTCCTCGGACCAGTAGATCTCGTCGTGCGCCTCCGAGCCCGCCTTGCCGGCGAGGTCGAACCCCTCCCCCAGGCCGACGCCCTTGATCGCCTGGATCGAGCACAGCGCGGCCGCGATCCTGCCGTCGAGGCGCTCCTCCCACGAGACATGCGAGCCGAGCCCGGGGACGAGCCCGAACGCGATGACCTCGAACACGCCGCCGATCGACTCGTTGGCCTTGCGCTGGACGTTGATGTGCCCGACCATCGCGCGGCTGGCCTCACGGTCCAGGCAGCGCACCGGGTCGTCGTCGACGCCGTCGAAGTCGGCCACCGTCAGCGCCACGTCGCGCGCCGGCGCCTGCACCGTCCCGATCTGGATCACGTGCGAGCGGACATCGACGCCGACCGCTCGCAGGAACGCCCGCGCGAGCGCGCCGCCGGCCACGCGCGCCGCGGTCTCGCGCGCGCTCGCGCGCTCGAGCACGTTGCGCACGTCGGAGAACTTGTACTTCTGCGTGCCGACGAGATCGGCGTGCCCCGGTCGCGGCAGGTGGACCTCGGGCACGGTCGCCTCGACCGGCCACGGGTTCATCCGCTCCTCCCAGTTGGCGTAGTCTCGGTTGGCGATCTGCAGCGCGATCGGGCCGCCGAGCGTGAGGCCGTGGCGCACCCCCGCGGTGACCTCGGCGCGGTCGCGCTCGATCTTCATCCGCCCGCCGCGTCCATGGCCAAGCTGACGCCGCGCCATGTCGCGGTTGAGCAGGTCCGCGTCGAGGGCCAGCCCCGCGGGCAGCCCTTCGACGATGCAGGTGAGGCCGGGGCCGTGCGACTCCCCGGCCGTGACGAAGCGCAGCGCCATGGCGCTGGGCAGTGTACGTCGCGCTACTTCGTGGCTCTCTCGGCGCGCGCCTCGGGGTCCGTCGCATCAAGCAGGCCCGCATCCCTGTCGTAACGCGCATTCGCGAGGACCGCGGCGCCGATCGGGTTGCGCCTCATCTCCCGCAGGACCGCGCCGCCGTCGGAGTGCACCCTGGCCCGTGCGCGCCGCGCGGCGCGTGCGGTCGTCGCGACGGTCTTCACCGAACGCACCCGCAGCCAGTACCGGCGCACGACCTTGCCGTCGCTTCCGTGGACCGACACGCGCTGGCGGTCGCCGGCCTTCAGGCCGATCATCCGACAGCCCGTCCCGGCTTTGCAGATGCCGTCGCCGCGCCACGTGGCGTTCGGACCCAGCACGAAGACCGCCCACAGCCGGTCGGCTCTCGTCGGTCCGAGGTAGACCGCCGCCGGGGCGTCCCTGCCGCCGAGCGGCGTCAACCGAGCGATCGCATGCGACGGAGCATCCAGCGATGACCCCCAGCGCACGACGGTGCGGTGATAGACGCCCCGCGGCGGCGCGCCCGTCTGCGCGGGCTCGGGCGCGGTCCCGGCCGGTGCGGGCGGCGGTGCCGCAGAGCCGTTGGGCGACGGAGCTGCGCCCTTGCCGGCCGCCGGGCGGGCAACCGCCTGAGTTGCGCCGCCGCCCGGGGTCGCGGCTGTCGTGGCGCCAGGCTCCGCCGGCGCGTTGGGGGGGTCGTAGAAGGGGTCGAGGACCTTCCCGCCGCGCGGGCGAGAAGGGCGCTTCTCGTTGTCGTCGGCGACGCTAGGTGAAGTGGCCGGCGCAGTGGCGGGCACGTCAGCCGCGACGGGTCCTGGGACGGGAGCGTCCGAGCCCGACGAGCCGATCAGGACGGGCATGGCCACGAGAGCCGCGACCAGCGCCAGCGCGATCGGCCAGAGGCGCTTTGCCACCAGGTCACGGCCGATCTGGCGCACGGACTCGATCAGAGCGGTCATTTCGCCTCCGCTACGGGTGTGGTGGTCGCGGCGGCGCCTGACGCTGGTGCGGCGGTGGTCGCGGCAGCCTGCTGCGGGAGCAGGTAGGCCGTGGCGCTGACGAGCGCCTTGACCTTCGGGAAGCCGTCGCGGCCCGCGCCCAGCGAGAACCCGTCGATCGTGATGAGGCGACCACTGACCCGGATCTTTCCGCGCTTCGTGCCGGCCAGCCGGTGGATCGCCGCGATGAAGCGCTCCATCTCCATGTAGCCGCCGTCGAACGTGAAGGAGAACGGCACCGTGAGCAGCCCGGCCTCGCCGACGACCGCGCCCGGCGGTGGCTGGGCGACGACCGCGGCGACGGGGGCTCCGGCGGCGGTCGGATCGGGGGCCGTCGGATCCTTCTCGTCCTCGCCCTTCTCACCCTCGGCCGCAGGAGCTGGTGGCGCGGGCGCAGCGCCGGCGACGAGCTTCGCCGAGCGGAAGTCGATCTTGTTGGCCCGCGCGATCGCGTCGAGCTGGCGGATGAGCGGACCGACGTCGTCGTCCTTCGGAACCGCCTTCACGAGCCGGGCGAGCGCAGCCGAGTCGCGCTCGAAGCCCGCACGCGCCTCGTCGGCCCGCGCAACGGCTGCGTTCGCGGTGTCAGCGCGCGTTTGGGCCTGCACGATCTGCGCCTGGACGGTGCCGATCTCCGCATGCTTCGGCGCCAGCAGGACCTTCCAGGCGCCGGCGAGGACCGCGACGACCGCCATAGCGGCGAACACCATGCGAATGAGCGGGCTCATCCGGCGCCTCCTGCCTTGGCTGCGGGCGCGGCGGCCGCCGGCGGCGCCTGACCGGACGCCGGCGCCGTCGCGTCGACCGCCGGGACCAGGCCCTCGGGCGCGTCGTAGAAGACGGTCATCTGAAACTGCGGCATCGTGTCGGTCGCGCGGCAGTCCGTGTCGTTCAGCGAGGCCGAGTCGCTCTTCACCGAGCTTGCGAGGCTCACCCGCTGGACGCCGTCGATCGACCGAAGGCTCGCCTGCAGCTTCGCGACGTCCGCGTGGCTCTTCGCGCACCCTATGAGGTCGATGGCGGGAACCGGCAGCGCCGCTCGCAGCGAGGCGCCCGCGCCTGCGCCACCGCCGCCGTCCACCGCCGTGTCCGGCGCGACCGTGCCGACCAGCGAGGTCAGCGACACGTCGCTGGGGACGGCACGCCCGACCTCACGCAGGCTCTGTGCCCAGTCGAACCGGCCCTTGAGCAGCGCGCCGATGGTCTCGACGCGGGCCTTGCGCAACGTCGCGGCATCCTCGTAGGCCTTCAGCGATGCGGCCTTGGCTTCGGCGCGCTGCGCCTGGCTCTCTGCGCGGGCTAGCTGCGCCTGCTTGCTCGACAGCTGTCGGTCGGTGTACGCGCTTGCTCCCGCGATCGCAACGGCGATGGCGAGCACGGCGAGCACGACGTACGCGCCGATGGCGCCGCGCGGGTTCGCACCGGCGCCGGCAGCGCCCTTCGAGCCCTCTGCCGGGATGAGGTTGACAGCCTTCATGAGGGAGCGCTCTCGACCGCCAGCCCGGCCGCTACGCTGAGGCAGGCGCTGTCCAGCGTGCTGAGGCCCATGCCGGCTGTGCCGTCCACGACGCGTTGCTCGACCTCGAGATCGAGCTCGGCCGACAGAGCCGCGGCAAAGCCCGCGATCGCGACGGCGGGCCCGGTCAACACGACGCGCCCGACGCCCACACCGTCGGCGGCCTGCGTCTGATGGAAGTCCAGGGAGGCGCGGATCTCCGTCGCGATCTTGCGTACCCCGCTCGTCAGCACCGAGCGCGCGTCGGTGACGATCGACAGGTCGTCGCCGCAATCGCCGATGTCTCCGTCGAGCCCGACCTTGTACAGCCACGCCCGTGCCTGGGTAGCGGTGATCTCGCGCCGTTCGGCGAGTTCGACCGCGAGGCTCTCGAGTCCTCCGCCGGCGACGCGTGTGAACACGCAGATGCCACGGTCGGAGATCGCGAGGTTCGTGAGCCCACCGACGGCGACGAACAACTCCGGGCTGTCGCCCGCCCGTCTCTGGCGCTGCAGCGCGCGGACCATGCCGAAGGCTGAAAGGTCGATGCCGGCCGGCTTGAGCCCCGCCGCGCGCGCGGCGGTCAGCATGCCGACGACCATGTCGCGGCGTGCCGCAACGAGGACGATGCGCTGACGCGGACCGTCCGGTCCCTCCTCGATGCCGAGCGCGTGGTAGTCGAGCACCGCGTCAGCGAGGGGCATCGGGATCGCCTCGGCGGCTTGGAAGCTGACGGCCGTCGCCAGCTGCTTGGCGTCGGTGATCGGCGGCAGGTAGAGCGTGCGCATGACGATCCGCGCGTTGGCCACGCCGATCCGCACCCTCTTGTCAAGGTCCTTGTGCTCGCGCCACAGCGCGCGTAGGGCCTCGGTCAGAGCCTCCGAGTCGGCCACGTCGCCGTCGCGGACGACGCCGGCGTCGAGATCTGCGCGCCCACCGTCCTGGATGACGAGGGAGCCGTTCACGCTGACACGGGCCGCCGCGATCAGACCTGGTTCGATGCTCAGGCCGACGAAGGTCGACGATCGGTTGCGTGCCACAGGGCCGTCTTCGGCAACGGCGCGATGTGGCCGCAACCCGCGGCGCCGAAGATCGGCTGATCGTCCAGCGCGGTCAGTTCGCGGGCAGCTCGCGCCAGGTGTTCTGCACGAGGCCGGTGGTGCCGTAGCTGGCCAGCATGTTGAACGGGTTGGCGACGTACGTGATCGTCGCCTTCTGCCCGCTGGCCTGGCCGGCGAGCAGGCCGCCGGCGCCGTCGATCGCCGCGCCGCCGAAGAGCTGGGAGTTGTCGCCGAGGTGCAGGACGGTCCCCGTGGACGCCTGTAGGTTCGCCATGTAGAGCAGGCCGTGGAAGATCGACTGCATGTACAGCGTGCCACGCGGCATGATCACGATGCCCGGCTCGGCCGCGGTGTTGTAGGTCACGCCACCGCCCGGGTCGTCGCAGTGCGTGCCCGCCGGCACGTCGATGAAGACAACCGTCCCGGTGTAGCTCGCAGGACATTCCGTGTAGTACGTCGAGGGGCTCGCGCTCTGCGCCACGGCCTTGAAGCGCTCGATCCGGTCGAGCGTCATCGCCGGGGGTGTGGCAGGATCGCGGACGATCGTGGTCGGCAGGATCTGGACCTTCGCCTCGTTGTAGTCCGTGCATTCGTCGGTCGTCGTCGCGCAGCGCACCACGACCTGCGAGCCGGTGGCGTTGATGATCGTCTTGTTGCCGCTGTTCGGGGTCCTCAGGCTTCCGGCGGTCAGGCCGTTGCGCGGGAACGGCTCGGAGAACTGCTCGCGCTTGAGCAGGGCGGCGAGGTTGCGCGGCTTGCCTCGTACGACCGCACGCGCCTGGACCCACAACTGGCGGTCGCCGTTGGCGTCCCACTTGCAGGGGCCGGCGCAGGTGTAGGTCTGCCCCGTCCGTACGTTCGTGCCGCTCTGCGGCGCGTCCGATGTCGCACCCGGAACGTAGGCTCCGGCCAGCGGGCCGCCGTTGTCGCGGACCCGCGTCGACCACGTGACATCCGCCTGGGCATCCACGTTGGCGAAGTTCGCCGTCGCGGGTGAGCCGTTGGCCGCCGCGAGCGTGCTCGGCGTCGGGCAGAACTGCGCGGCCGCCGCCGGCGGCGGGGCCTCGGTGCACGTGGCGGGCATCAACTGGCCGGCGGACGCGTTGCCGGGCCACTTGAGCGCCAGCGCGAAGCCCTGGCTGTAGAGCACGCCCTCGGCGAGATTCAGGGCCGTCTCGCGCTGGCGCTGTTCGAGCATTCGCTGCTGTCCGTTGTCGGCGATCGAGAACGAGGCCAGCGCGATCGCCAGCATGCTCGTCAGGACCATGATCGACGTGATGAGCAGCCAGCCCTCCTCGTCGTGCAGTCTGGTCTCGCGCATGTCGTGCGTCAGCTCGGGATCTGGACGGCGATCGGGGTGGTGATGCCGGCCGTGCCGTAGCGGTCGCCGGCGTCGCAGACGACGAGGCCGATGTTCGCGGTCGTTCCTGCGAGCAGGTCGTCGGCGGTGAACGTGTGGCTGAGCGTGACGCTCTCGCCGATGAAGCCGCTCGCGCCCCACAGGGTGCGTTGTGGCTCGGCGCCGGTGATGATGGCCTCGGCACAGTTGATCGAGGCGAGCGCCGGCAGCGTGCCCTTGAACCAGTAGTAGCTCAGGGTGCGGCCCTCGTAATCCGTCGATGCCGCGGCGTTGAGCACGACCGTGCGCGAGGTCGATGCGGGCGTGGTGACAAAGCTCGCGACCGGCGCCTGGTTCTGGTTGCGCAGGTGGACGCCCGTCGTCACGCGCATCTCCAGCGGCCCGCTCTCGGGAGTGGTGTCGATCAGCGTGAGCGCGCCGATGTGCACGATCTTGTCGTACGTCGTCAGGCTCGACGTACAGGCCGTGCCGACCGTGCACCGGTACTGAAACAGGGGGCGCTCCTGTCCGCCGCTGCGGTTGGTGACGTGCTCGGCGACGACCTGTGTCGTGGTCCACTCGGCAGCCGATGAGGGGCAGCCGGAACGCATCCCGGGAGTAACGGGTGAGGCGGCGGTGGAGACGAGCGACCGTTCCTGCGTCCAGAGGCGCCCCTGGTTCGGCGACGCAGGGGAGTTCGTCGTATCCAGGCAGTAGCGGACCCACGTCCGCGCGGGGTCGGAGGTCTGAAAGATCAGGTCATACGAAGAGACGGTGTCCAGGACCGCCGTGTTGTTCAGCCGCTTGGCCAAGTTGCGCAACTGACGGGCCTGCACGTCAAGCGAGTTGCGCGCGACCTCGACCGCGTCGAGCCGGGCGTTGTTGTCGTGCGAGTTCTGGTACAGGCTGTTGAACGTCAGCAGCGGCGCCGACAGGACGATGAGCGACAGCGCGATCGTGGTCAGCAGCTCGACGAGGGTGAAACCGCGGTCGTCGCGCAGGCTCATGGCGACCACGTCACCGGTCCGATTGGATTGGACTCGTTGAACTTGCTGTTGACGGTCGTGACCCAGTAGCGGTGCGACGTCGTGCCCGGATCGGGATCGATGTACTCCGTGATCAGTCCGTTGGCGGTGCGGTCGTAGCGGTCGGCGTAGCCCACCGCGGTTCCGTCGCGGTAGACCCGATAGAACGCGACGTCCTCAGGCTGCAGGAGAAGGTCGAGCAGTGGTGCGACCCAGGTCAGCCGCGGCCGTCCATCCAGGGTCAGAGAGGTCAGCAGCTGCGGCGGTCGCGGCCGATTGCCCGGCGCCGACACCGTCAGCGCTGTCCGGGTGCCGTTACGCAACTCGTTGCCGGGATCGCGATCGATCGCCGCCACGGAGTACTTCTGGGCTCCGGACGCCGGGCTGAAGTCCGCGCAGCTCTGCTT
>DASZDB010000494.1:0-4079 GCA_035942495.1 Solirubrobacteraceae bacterium | reverse complement strand
GGTCCGCTCACGATCGGCGGCCTGCGACCCGCGCTGGCGCGGGCGTTCGCGCGCGCGGCGCGCAAGGCCGGCCGCACGCTGATCGCCACGCCCGCGGGCGCGCACGTCGCGCTCGAGCCCCGGCCACTGCAGCCCGGCTCGTCGGCCTCGGTCGGGCTGACGTCCGGTGACATCTCGCTCGGCGCGACGGGCACCGTGGCCTACACCGACGGCCCGGCGGTCTGGCTCTTCGGCCACGAGTTGGACGGCGCCGGGCGCCGCTCGCTGTTTCTGCAGGACGCCTGGATCCACACCGTCGTCAACAATCCCGTCGCCGCGCCGAACGTCGAGACGTACAAGCTCGCCTCGGCCGGCAGCGACATCGGCACGATCACGTCCGACGGACCCAACGGCGTCGCCGGAACGCTGGGTGCCCTGCCGCCGAGCTTCCCGCTGCGCGTCACCGCGAAGGACCTCGATACGGGCAAGGTGCGCAGCGCCGTCACGCAGATCGCCGACGAAGGGGACATCGGGCTGCCCAACGGCAGCTCTCCGCTGAGCCTCGCCGCCGCGGCGGCGACGGCGGAGGCGGCCGCATCGATCCTCGACGGTGCGCCGGCCCGGCAGACCGGCGAGCTGTGCGTGAAGGCGACCCTGCGCGAGCTGCGCACGCCGCTGCGCGTCTGCAACACCTTCGCGATCGACGGCACGAGCCAGAACGCGCTCGCCGGCCCGGCCGCGACCGACGTCGCCGCGGCCGTGGCGGTGCTCGAGAGCTATCGCTTCGGCACCCTGCACGTCACGGCGATGGAGATCGCGCTGCGCGTGCGCCGCGGGATGCGCCAGGCGTTCATCACCGGCGCCCGCCTGCCGCGCGTCGTGCGGCGGGGCAGCACGATCGCCATCCGCCTCGCGCTGCGTCACACCGGCACCGGGCGGCGCTCGACGCGCGCGGTGCGCCTGCGCGTGCCGCTCGGCGTTCCCACCGGGCGGCGCACGCTGCGGCTCATCGGCACGCCCGCCGACCCCGGCAGCGATCCCAGCCAGGACGGCGGCGATGACCTCACGCTCGTCTTCGACGAGGAGGAGGAGGGCGGCGACGACGGCGGGCCGCAGTCGCTCGCGGAACTACGTTCCAGCTTCCTGGCGCTCGGCCGCTATACCGGTGTCGTCGCGCTCCTCGGCGGGCAGGAGCGACAGCTGCTGCGTGACCCGCGCCTGCGCATCACCGGCGAGGCGCGGGTGCAGCTGCGAGTTCGCTAGCCGAGGCGGTTCTCGATGCCCAGCGGCGCGGCCGGTGCGGGACCGGCGCCGGCGGGGGCGGGACCGGCCTGGGCCGGGGCGCCGAGCGCCTCGCCGAGCTCGCCGTTCTCGTACATCTCGGTGACGATGTCGCAGCCGCCGATGAGCTCGCCCTTGTGGAAGAGCTGCGGGATCGTCGGCCAGTTGGAGATCGCCGACAGCTCCTGACGGATGCGCGGGTCGGGCAGGACGTCGACCGCGGCGAAGGGGGTCTCGAGCTGCTGCAGCATCGCGACGGTGCGCGCCGAGAACCCGCAGGCGGGCGCATCGGGCGAGCCCTTCATGAATAGGATCGTGTCGTTCTCGTCGATCGCCTGGGCGATCAGGTTGCGGATCTCGTTGTCGCTCATGTGGGGACCTCCGTCTTCAGGGCAAGGGCATGGATCGCGCCGCCGAGCTCGCCGGTGAAAATGTCCATCACGAGCCGGTGCTGCTTCACGCGCGAGAGACCCTCGAAGGCGCTGGCTCGCACGACGACGTCGAAATGCACCTCGTCGTGTGTCTGCACCTCGGCCGCGGCACCGGGAATCCCGGTTTCGATACGGCGCTTGACCTCGTCTGCGCTGGGCATAGCTCGAAGCGTAGCGATCGCCACCGGTTGGGCAGCACGGCCTCCGAGGCCGCTACACTTCCTGAAGTATTGCCGATGCGCTTGAAACGACGCCGGGAGATGCGCGCATGATCACGATCACCGACAAGGGTGCACAGAAGGTCCACGAGTTCCTCGCCGGCCAGGGCGCCAACGTCGCTGAGGCGGGATTGCGCGTCGGTGTCAAGGGTGGCGGCTGCTCGGGCTTTCAGTACAACCTCGCCTTCGACGAGCAGCGCGACGGCGACGAGGTCTTCGAGTACGCCGGCCTGAAGGTCTACGTCGACCAGCCCAGCCTGCCGTACGTGCGCGGCTCGGTCATCGACTACGTCGAGTCCCTGCAGGGGGCGGGCTTCCAGGTCAACAACCCCAACGTCGTCGCCGCCTGCGGCTGCGGCTCCTCCTTCCGGGTCGCCGACGAAGAGGAGTGCTCGGCGGTCTAGCCGACGGCCTCGCCGACCGCGGCGAGGCGCTGGACGGCGATGAAGTGCGGGCGGCCGGGCGGCGAGACCGTCGGGTGGTGATGCCGCGGGCGGGCGGTACGCTCGCGTCGTGGCTGGCGAGGCCCCGCCTTCAGGAATGCTGGAGCGCGAGACCGAGCGCGCGGAGCTGCACGCCGCGCTGGTGCGCGCCGCGGGCGGGCGCGGGTCGGTCGTCGTCGTCGAGGGACCGCCCGGGATCGGCAAGACGCGCCTGCTCCACGATGCGGCGGCCGCCGCCGCGCGCCTCGGCGTCGTGGTCTCCAGCGCGCGAGCGCACGAGCTCGAGCAGCGCGTTCCCTACGGCGTGGTGCGCGGGCTGCTCGAGCCCGCGCTCGCGGGTCCCGGCGCCGCGCTCAAGGGCGCCGGGGCGGCCGGCGCGCGGGTGCTGGGGGCTGCGGCGGGGGAGCCCGGCGGCGCCGACGAGGCCGGGGGAGTGGTGCACGGCCTGTACTCGCTCACGGCAACGCTCGCGGCGCGTGCTCCGCGCGCGCTGCTGGTGGATGACGCGCACTGGGCCGACGCGGCCTCGGTGCGCTTCCTGCTCTACCTCGCCCGGCGCGTCGAGGCGCTTCCCCTCGCGCTCGTCGTCGGCGTCCGCGGCGGCGAGGCGCCGGAGCTCGTCGCCCGGCTGCTCGACGCGGCGCCCGTGCGGCGCGTGCAGCCGGCGACGCTGAGCGCGGACGCCGTGGGGTACGTGCTGCGCGAGCGGCTGGGCCGCGAGGCAGGACCGCAGCTGCGCGATGCCTGCCTGGCGGCCACGGGCGGCACGCCGTTGCTGGTCGTCGAGCTCGCACGCGCGCTTGCCGCCGCCCCGGCGGCAGACGACGTGGCGGCGGTGCGGCAGGTCGCAGGGCTTGCGCCGGAGGCCGTGACCCGCTCCGTCACGTTGCGCCTCGCCGCGGTCTCCGAGGCGGCGCGGCGCCTGGCGCGCGCCACCGCGATCTTCGGTGACGCGGCCCGGCTGCCCGACGCGGCTGCCCTGGCCGACCTCGAAGAGGAGGACGCGGCGGCCGCGGCGGCCGAGCTCGCGGCCGCGGCGCTGCTCGCCGACGCCGTGCCGCTCGCGTGGCGCCATCCCCTCCTGCGCGTCGCTGCGCTCGCCGGCGTTCCTGCGGCGGAGCGCACGGCGCTGCATCTGCGCGCCGCTCGCGTACTCGATGCGCGCGGGGCAGACGTCGGGCTCGTTGCCGCGCAGCTGCTTGCCGCCGAGGCCAAGGGGGACGAGTGGTCGGCGCGCGTGCTGCGACGGGCGGCAGCGGACGCCCGCCGTCGAGGCGCTCCTGACGTCGCCGTCACGCTCCTGCGTCACGTCCTCGCGGCACGCTCGGCAGATCCCGGCCTACGGCTGGAGCTCGCGCGGGCGGAGATCGCGGCGGGCGATTCGGCGGGCGCGGTGCGGATGCGCGAGGTGCTGCGCGACGAGACCGACCCTGCCGGCCGCGCGCAGCTGGCTCTCGAGCTCGCAGACGCGCTGGCGAGCCAGCAGGAGCATCGCCAGGGGGCCGCGATCCTGCGCGACGCGCTGCGCCGCGATCCCGGCCAGGAGCTGGCGCTGCAGGTCCTGGCGATGCTCGCCGTCTGCGAGCGCTATGCCCCCGGACCGGACGCCTCAGGAGCCGAGGGGCGCTTGACCGCGGCGGTCGCGGGACTCGCCGGTGCCACGCCCGCCGAGCGCTACGCGCTCGCCATCGATGCGCTGAACCGGCCCCACGCGACCGCGGCTGAGC
>DASZDB010000493.1:0-2913 GCA_035942495.1 Solirubrobacteraceae bacterium | reverse complement strand
GCCCCATGACGAGCAGCCCGAGCTCCTCGCCGCGCTGCTTGAGCTCGAGCTCGTCCGCGAGCGAGACGTGGTCGGAGAAGAGAAAGACGTGCATGCCGGCGCTCAACGCGCGGTGCGCCTCGAGCGTCGCGTACTCGCCGGCGACCGAGATGAGCGCGACGTTCGGATCGGACAGCCGGCGCCGCGCCGAGACGAGCGAGCGCGGCGGCTCGCGGTCGGCCTGGCCTCGGGCAGAGGTTCCCCCAGCGGCCCCGCCGCTGGAGAGCTCCTCCTCGGCGGCCTTCAGCGTCTCCTGCGCGACCTCTTCGCGGTCGGCGTCGACGGCGACGATGAGATCCGACGGGCCGGCGCCCGACACCTCGACGCCACGGGCCTCGAGCGCCTCGAGGTTGGCGGCGGTGCCCATGCCCATCTCGCAGCCGTCCACGCCGTCGCGGCCGCGCAGGCCGCGGGCGATGCCCATGAGCTTCACGCTGTCCGCGTAGCGGTTGGCGATGACCTTCACATGCCAGCTCATAGCAGCGCTGCCTCCTGCTCGGCCTCGCTCCAGGTGCCGTCCTCGCCGCGGCTCGCGGCCAGCAGCGACGCGGGGTCGGTGATGATCGCGGCGCGGCCGCCGCCCGTCACGAAGCGGTGGGCGGACTCGACCTTCGGGCCCATGCTGCCCGGCGGAAACTCGCCGGCATCGAGCCGCCGCTGCGTCTCGGACGCGCTCATGCGATGCAGCGGGCGCTCCCAGCGCGTGCCGAAGTGCTCGACGACGCGCGGGACGGCGGTCAGCAGCACGAGGATGTCAAAGCCCAGGGCGATGCCGAGCTCGGCGGAGGAGCGGTCCTTGTCGATGACCGCCGCCATCCCCGACAGCGTGCCGCCGCGGGTGCTGACGGGGATGCCCCCGCCGCCGCCGGCGATGACGATCTCGCCGCTCTCGGCGAGCACCCTGATCGCCTCGAGCTCGAGGATCTCGACGGGCTTGGGGCTGGCCACCATGCAGCGCCAGCCGCGCCCCGAATCCTCGCCGACCACCCAGCCGCGCTCGCGGGAGAGCCGCTGGGCCTCCTCCTCGCTGTAGAACGGACCGACGGGCTTCGTGGGGTTGTCGAACGCGGGGTCGTCGTCGTCGACGCGGACGCGGGTCAGGATCGCCGCCGTCTGCGCGGCGGGATCGATCTCCGCGATGCTCGTCTGCAGCAGGTAGCCGAGCTCGCCCTGCGTCATCGCGCCGAGCGCGTGCAGCGGCAGTCCGGGCACCTGTGGCTCGCCCATCGCGTGCTGCAGCATGAGCGTGCCGACCTGCGGCCCGTTGCCGTGCGTGAGCACGACCTGGTGGCCCTCGCGGCGCAGCGCGACGACGGCTTCCGTCACCGGCCGCGCGCTGTCGAGCTGATCGGCCCACGTGCCGCGCTGGTTCTCCTTGAGCAGCGCGTTGCCGCCGACGGCGATCACGATCCTCATGACGTCAGTCCACTCCCCTCACCATGAACCAGAGCGCGCGCGCCGGGCGCTCCGCTGGGTTTGCCCACGTGTGTGGCCGGTCGGTTCGAAAGTGGATCGAGTCGCCGGGAGCGAGCCGGGTCAGCTCGCCGTCGACCGTGAAGCTCATCTCGCCCTCGAGCAGGTAGACGAGCTCCTCGCCGGGGTGGCGCATCGCGTCGGGTCCGCTGTTGGCCCGCGGTTCGATGCGCGCCTCCGCGCCGGCCAGCCGATAGCGGCCGTAGCGCCCGGAGACGTTGTCGAGCGCGATCCCGGTCTTCGAGGTGTAGAGGCGGGCGCGCTCGTCGCCGCGAACGACGATCGCCGCCGGCACCGCGACGTCCTCGTCGATGAAGGAGCTCACGCTCGTGCCGAGCGCGGCGGCGACCTTCATGAGCGTGGCGATCGTCGGGGTCATGCCGCTCTTCTCGATCTTGTGCACCGATGCCGTCGAGACGCCGGCGCGGCGCGCCAGCTCGGCGAGCGACCAGCCGCGCTCGGCGCGGGCCGCCGCGAGCTTCGCTCCCAGGGCCGAGACGGTGCGCTCGATGTCCGGCAGGGTGAGCGGCGTGATGTTGTTGCGGCCCGGGTTCGATTCCAGCAGGTGATCGGGTTTCGGTTCCACGGTGTGTCGGATAGTACACGTCCGGACGATCCTTGCAACACAACCGAAACCCCCTCGAAACATTGAGGGTCTGGGAGTGAATGCCGGTTTGGACTTGACGACCGGCCTGCGTCGCGCTAGGAATGCGTACACAATCCGATAAGGGTTCCGGGACACGGGACCCGGCCGGCGAAACGCCGGTATACCCAGGAGGGACGCATGGCCGACAACATCACTGACGCCGGAACCGAGCTGTTCAACACCGAGGAGAAGCTCTTCGAGGACATCCAGGCCGAGCCTGGGCAGTCGGCGTACACGTTCATGCACACGGTGCCCTACGAGGGCTCGGTCGGCCTCGTGAACCTGCTCACGACGACGCGCGTGCTGCGCAAGGGATTTCAGACCAACCTCATCCTCTACGGGCCCGGCATCCTCATGGCCTCGGGTACTCGCGGCTTCCCGAAGGTCGGCGACGAGGCGTTCCCCGGGCACATGGCGATCAACAACCAGATCGGCAAGTTCATCGAGGAAGGCGGCAACGTCTACGCCTGCCGGTTCGCCGCGGGCGCCCTCTACGGCTTCCCCGAGGACAACTTCATGCCGGGCGTCAAGCCGTTCCATCCGCTCGACGTCCTCGATGCCGCGCTGACCGCGTGGCGCGACAAGGCCTTCCAGCTCAACACCTGGACCGTCTCGGGCCGTGCTCGTGCTGGACCGGGACGCAGCGGTAGCCGCGTGGCGGCAGGCGGAGGGGCACATCTATCCCTCGGTCATGCTCAACGCGTCGCTCTACCAGGAGTACGTGGCGGTCATCAAGGGCATCGCCGAGGAGCTCG
>DASZDB010000492.1:0-2964 GCA_035942495.1 Solirubrobacteraceae bacterium | reverse complement strand
CCGCTGCCGCCGCGTAGCATCAGCGCATGAGCCACTCGCCGCCGCCGGGCGATGTCGGCGCGCCGCGACGCCACGGCGCCGGCGCTCGGGCCACGCGCGTCGTGCACGCCGGCCTGCCCGCGCCGGCGCAGGGGACGCCGTTTCTGCCCGGTCCCACGCTCGCCGCGCCGTATCACCTCATCGGGCCCAGCGACGCCTCGCCGTACGGCTACGGGCGCGACGCCAACCCGACGTGGACCGGGTACGAGGCGGCGCTCGGAGAACTCGAGGGCGGCGAGGCGGTGCTGTTCGGCTCCGGCCTGGCCGCGGTGGCGGCGGTGCTGCTGCCGATGCTTACCCCGGGCGACGTGGCCGTCGTCCCCGGCGATGGCTACCCCGCCATCAGAGAGCTGGCGCTCGAGCACCTGCGCCCGCGTGACGTCGAGGTGCGTGTCGTCGCGACCGACGCCGAGGCGATCACGGCCGCACTGCCGGGGGCGACGCTCGTCTGGATCGAGACGCCGTCCAACCCCGGCCTGGCCGTGCTCGACGTGGCGGCGCTGGCCGCCGCCGCCCATGCGGAGGGCGCGCTGCTGGCGGTCGACAACACGCTGGCGACGCCGCTGCTGCAGCGCCCGCTGGAACTGGGCGCCGATCTGTCCGTCGCGAGCGCTTCGAAGGCGCTCACCGGGCACAGCGATCTCGTACTCGGCGTCGTCGTGGCCGCCGACCCCGCCCACGCCGCCCGGACGCGCGAGTGGCGCAACCTGACCGGCGCGATCGCCGGTCCGTTCGAGGCCTGGCTGGCGCACCGCTCGCTGGCCACGCTCGACGTCCGCCACGAGCGCCAGTGCGCGAACGCGCTGGCGATCGCACTCGCGCTGAGCGAGCGCGACGACGTGCACGACGTGCGCTACCCCGGCCTGCCCGACGACCCCGGTCACGCGCTCGCGGCTCGCATCTTCGGCGGCGTGCGCTTCGGCGGCGTGGTGTGCTTCGACCTGCGGACCGAGGCGCGGGCCCAGGCTTTCCTGGCAGCCGCGGCCCTCGTCGCCGAGGCGACGAGCTTCGGCGGCGTGCACTCCAGCGCCGAGCGGCGCCTGCGCTGGGCGATGGACGACGTCTCGCCGGGCTTCATCCGCCTGAGCGCGGGGATCGAGGCCGCCGACGACCTCGTCGCCGACGTCTGCTCGGCGCTGGACACGACCGTAGGCGCGTGACCGCGGGGCAGGCGCCCCAGGCGACCGCCGCGGTCACGCCGGATCCGACGCCGGGCAAGGCCGGCCTGCGGCGCCTGCTGGCGTACGCCCGCCCGCATCGCCGGGCGCTCGTCCTCGGCATCGTCCTCGGGCTGTGCGCGAACGCCTCGGCGCTCGCGCAGCCGCTGGCCGCGCGCGAGGTCATCGAGGCGCTGGCTGCCGACGGGCGCAGCACCCTCGAACCCGTCCTGCTGCTGTCCGCGCTCGTCGTCGTGTCCGCCCTGCTCGCGGGCATCCAGCTCTGGATGCTCGATCGGGTCGCCGAGCGGATCGCGCTCGGCGCGCGCCTCACGCTGGCCGGGCGGATGCTCCGTCTGCGCATGAGCGTGCTCGACGAGCGCCCGCTCGGCGACCTGCTGTCGCGCGTCACCTCCGACACGACGCTGCTGCGCGCGGCGACCACGACCGGACTGGTGGAGTCCTTCAACGGCATGCTCGGCCTGGTCGGGGCGGTCGTGCTCATGGGCCTGCTGGACTGGATCCTGCTGCTCGTGACGCTGACGGTGCTCGGCGTCATCGCGGTCGGCGTGGTCGTCGTGCTCCCGCGCATCGCGCGGGCGATGACCGCCGCCCAGGCCGCGGTGGGCACGATCGCCAGCGCGCTGGAGCGCGCGCTCGGCGCGATCCGCACGGTCAAGGCCAGCGGCGCGGAGGAACGCGAGCTCGCCACGGTGCAGGCCGCCGCCACCGAGGCCTATGACGAAGGCGTCGCTGCGGCGCGTTACACCGCGGTGGTCGGCATGGCCTCCGGCTTTGCGCTGCAGGTCACGTTCCTGGCGGTACTGGGCGTCGGCGGCGCACGGGTCGCGTCGGGTGCGCTGGATGTCGCCACGCTGATCGCGTTTCTGCTGTACCTCTTCTTCCTGATCGGCCCGCTCACGACGATGACGATGGGCGCGACCCAGCTACAGGCCGGCCTGGCCGCCGTCACGCGGATCGACGAGATCGGCAGGCTCGAGGTCGAGCAGGACGAGCCCGGGGTGAGCGCAGCACCCGCGCGTGGCGCTCGGGAGGACGGCGCCACCCCCGCCGTCGCGCTGGACGGCGTCTCGTTCGCCTATAAGCCCGGCCAAGCGGTCCTGCAGGACGTCTCGTTCGCGGTCGCGGCGGCGTCGCAGACCGCCATCGTCGGGCCCTCGGGCGCCGGCAAGACGACGCTCTTCGCCCTGCTCGAGCGCTTCTACGAGCCCACCGGCGGCACGATCAGGCTGTCGGGAACGCCGCTCGAGCAGATCCCGCGCTCGGTTCTGCGGGCGCGTATCGGCTACGTCGAGCAGGACGCGCCCGTGCTTGCCGGGACGCTGCGCGAGAACCTGCTCTACGCCGTCCCCGACGCCGACGACGCGGCGCTCGCGGCGGTGATCGGGGAGGCGCGCCTGGGCGAGATGGTGGCGCGGCTGCCCGCCGGGCTCGACACGGAGATCGGCGACCGTGGCCGGACCCTGTCCGGCGGCGAGCGCCAGCGGATCGCGATCGCCCGCGCGCTGCTGCGCCGGCCCGAGGTGCTCCTGCTCGACGAGCCGACCGCGCAGCTGGACGCGACGAACGAGCACGCGCTGCGCGAGACGATCGAGCGCGCCTCGCGGCGCTGCGCCGTCATCGTGATCGCGCACCGGCTGTCGACCGTCGTCGCCGCGCGTCAGATCGTCGTCCTCGAGCGTGGCCGCGTGCGGGCGGTGGGCTCGCACGCCGCGCTCTTCGCGGCCGACGCGCTGTACCGCGAGCT
>DASZDB010000491.1:0-2327 GCA_035942495.1 Solirubrobacteraceae bacterium | reverse complement strand
GCGCTGAGGCGCGCGGGCGCGAGCAGCTCGCGCATGAGGCCGTTGAGCTCGTCGAGCGTCACGGACTCGATGCGCGCGACGACCTCGTCGAGCGACAGCAGCGGAAGCTCGCTGAGGACCGCCGCGCCGAGCCGGCTCATGCGCGCCGCGGTCGACTCGAGCGAGAGGACGATGCGACCCTTGACGTTCTCCTTGGAGCGCTCGAGCTCGTCGGCGGTCACGCCGTCGGCGCGCAGCCGCTCGAGCTCGTCGGCGACGACCTGCAGCGCGGGCGCGACGTTGTCGGGCCGCGTGCCGAGGTAGACGCCGATCATGCCGGTGCCGGCGTGCAGCGACTGGAAGGAGTAGACGTTGTAGGCCAGCCCGCGCAGCTCGCGGACCTCCTGGAACAGGCGCGAGGAGGACGTGCCGCCGAGGATGTTGTCGAGCACGCGCAGGATGAAGCGCCGCTCGTCGTCGCGCGCGAGGGCGGGCGCGCCGAGCGTGATGTGGTACTGCTCGGTGTCCTTCTTGAGAAAGCTCAGGTGCGGCGGCAGCTGATCGGGCACGGGCGGCGGCTGCGGCACGCGCGGGCGGCGCGGCACGTCGAGGCCCCGGGCGAGCGCCACGATCGCATCGTGATCCAGCGAGCCGGCGGCGGCGATGACGACGTCCTCGGGCGCGTAGTGCCCGGCGTGGAAGGCGTGCAGGCCGTCGGAGCTCGTGTTCGCGATGACGTCGGCGCGCCCGATCACCGGCCGGCCGAGCGGGTGCTCGCCGAAGACGGCCTCGCCGAGCACGTCGAAGCCGCGGTCCTGCGGGTCGTCCTCGTACATCGCGATCTCCTCGAGCACGATCTCGCGCTCGTTGGCGAGGTCGGCCTCGTCGATGCGCGGGTGCCAGACCATGTCGCCTACGACGTCGAACGCCTGCGGCAGGTGCTCGTCGATCACGCGGGCGTAGACCGACGTGTTCTCCTTGCCGGTGCCGGCGTTCAGCTCGGCGCCCATCGTGTCGAAGATCTGGTCGATCTCCAGCGAGCCGTAGCGGTCTGTGCCCCGGAAGAGCATGTGCTCGACCAGGTGCGACAGACCCGCTTCGGACTCCGTCTCGGCGACCGAACCGGTCGCGATCCAGAACCCGAGCGTCGCGGATCGGACGGTGGGCATCGCCTCCGTCACGACCCGGACGCCGGAGTCCAGGACCGTCAGTCGTGGTTCGTCGGCCAGTGTGCTAGCTCCGCTCGGGGTCGCCGTGGCGCGGGCGGCCGGAGCCGCGCCGTCCGCGATCGCCGCCACGGTCGCCGCCGCGATCGCCGCCACGCGGGCCGCGGTCGCGCGGCGGACGCGAGCCGCCGCCACCGCCGTTGGTGATGGCCGCGAGCTCCTCGACCGTCTTGCCGGCGACGTCCGGGTCGGACGCCAGGCGCAGGCCGATGCGGCCGCGCTCGCGGTCGACCTCGACCACGCGCACGTGGATCTCGTCGCCCTTGTTGAGGACGTCCTCGACGGTGTCCACGCGCTCGCCCGGCTTGACGTTGGAGATGTGCAGCAGGCCGTCGGTGCCCTTGGCGAGCTCGACGAACGCGCCGAATGTCGTCGTCTTGACGACCTTCGCGGCGGGAAACTCGTCGCCGACCGCGACCTCCTTGGTCATCGAGCGGATGCGCTCGGCGAGCGCCTCGCCCATCTGGCCGTTGGCGGAGTAGACGAGCACCTGACCGTCGTCGTTGACGTCGATCTGCGACTCGAACTCCTCGGCCAGGCCGCGGATCGTCTCGCCGCCCTTGCCGATCAGCAGGCCGATCTTGTCCGTGTCGATCTGCACGGTCATGATCCGCGGAGCGTGCGGCGACAGCTCGGAGCGCGGCTCGGAGATGACCTTCGCCATCTCGGCGAGGATGAACGTCCGCGCGTTGAGCGCCTTGCTCAGCGCGTCGCGCAGGATGTCGAACGTCACGCCCGTGATCTTGATGCCCATCTGCAGGGCGGTGATGCCCTCCGACGTGCCGGCGACCTTGAAGTCCATGTCGCCGAGGTGATCCTCGACGCCGGCGATGTCGGGGTCCTGCGCCAGGCGCAGGCCGATGCGGCCGCGCTCACGGTCGACCTCGACGACCTTCACGTGCACCTCGTCGCCCTTGTTGAGGACGTCCTCGACGGTGTCCACGCGCTGGCCGGGCGACACGTTGGAGATGTGCAGCAGGCCGTCGGTGCCCTTCGCGAGCTCGACGAACGCGCCGAACGTCGTCGTCTTGACGACCTTCGCGGCGGGGAACTCGTCGCCGACCGCGACCTCCTTGGTCATCGAGCGGATGCGCTCGGCGAGCGCCTCGCCCATCTGGCCGT
>DASZDB010000490.1:0-3959 GCA_035942495.1 Solirubrobacteraceae bacterium | reverse complement strand
AGGAGGACGGCGCATCGGCCCACAGGCTGATCGCGACTACGCCAGCAGGCTGATCTTCAGACGGCTTGACCCCAACCTGCGGCGCGTGTCGAGTCAGCTCCCGACAGGCGCGAGTCAGCTCTCGACGGGCGCCGCGCCGGTGCCGACGACGCGCGTCACTTCCTCGATCGACGTCATGCCGTGGCGGACCTTCTCCAGCCCGTCGTCGCGCATGAGCCGCATCCCCTGGCGCACCGCCACGTCGGCGATCTCGGGGCCGGCGGCGCGAGCCAGGGTGAGCTTGCGGATCTCCTCGCTGACCACCATGACCTCGTAGAGGCCGATTCGCCCCTTGTAGCCGGTGTGGTTGCAGCGCGGGCAGCCGGTCGGCGTGTAGGCCTCCATATCGAACTGGCTGCGGATGCCGTTGGCCCGCAGGATCTCGGCGCTGATGATGCCGCGCTCCTTGCAGTGCTGGCAGAGCTTGCGGGCGAGGCGCTGGGCGACGACGCAGTCGATCGCCGATGCCACGAGAAACGGCTCGACGCCCATGTCCACGAGGCGCGTCACGGCGCTGGCCGCGTCGTTGGTGTGCAGCGTGGAGAGGACGAGGTGACCGGTCAGCGCCGACTCGACCGCGATCTGGGCCGTCTCGCGGTCGCGGATCTCGCCGACCATGATGATGTCGGGGTCGGCACGCATCATCGAGCGCAGCCCGGTGTGGAAGTGCAGCCCGGCCTTGGGGTTGACCTGCACCTGGGTGATGCCCTCGAGCTGGTACTCGACCGGGTCCTCGATCGTGATGATGTTCTTCTCGATCGTGTTCAGGGCGGCGAGCGCGGCGTACAGTGTCGTCGACTTGCCCGAGCCGGTCGGGCCGGTGACGAGCACGGCGCCGAAGGACTGGTGAAACGCGCGCTCGAAGCGCTCGCGCTCGGGCGCCGCCATGCCGAGCTGCTCGAGCTCCATGACGATCGCGCTCTTGTCGAGGATCCGGATGACGACCGACTCGCCGTGCACGCTGGGTAGCGTCACGACGCGCAGATCGACGTGGTGGCCGTCGATCGTGAGGCCGACGCGACCGTCCTGCGGGATGCGCCGCTCCGAGATGTCGAGGTCGCTCATGATCTTCACGCGGCTGATGACGCCGAGCACCATGCGCCGCTGGACCGTGGCGGTCTCGACGAGCACGCCGTCGACGCGGAAGCGCACCCGCAGCTCGTGGCCGTTGGGCTCGAGGTGGATGTCCGACGCGCCCTGTTCGACGGCCTGGGCGACGATCTGGTTGACCAACCGGATCACCGGTGCGTCGTCTGCGGACTCGCGCAGGTCGACGATGTCGGCCGACCGCTCGTCCTCGTCGTCGTCGTACATGTCCGACGAGACGACGTCGTCGAGGTGCGTCAGGCGCGAGATGAGGTTCAGGATGTCGTCGCGGCTCGTGACCGCGGGCCGGATCTCCTTGCCGGTGAGCAGCGCGATGTCGTCCACCGCGAGGACGTTGGCGGGATCGGCCATCGCGACGAGCAGCGTCCGCTCGTCGAGAAAGCCGACGGGAACGGCTTCGTAGCGCTTGGCGGCGGGGATCGAGATGAGGTTCGCCGCGGCCATGTCGGGCTTGAAGATGCCGAGGTCGAGGTGGTCGAGGCCGTGGCGCTCGGCGACCGCGCGCGACAGGCCGTCGGCGGTGAGGGCGCCCTGCTCGACGAGCACCTCCTCGGGCATCTTCCCGGTCCGCCGGCCCTCTTCGACCGCGCTGGCGACGCGTTCGCGCGCTACGAGGCCAAGGTCGACGATGACGTCGGTCAGAAAGCGGGCGGGCCCGCCGGGGTGCCGGGGATGCGTGATTCCCGTCGAGGTTCCCTCGGGCGTGGTTGGAGGTTTGAGGGAAATGGGTTCAGGCAGCATCAAAGCTCGGAATCCGCGTCACGCGCGGCCGCACGCATCAAGTCCAGCGGAGCCGCCAGACCAGTCCACAGCGTGAAGCACAACGCCCCCTGGCACGCCAGGATCTCAAGGCCGTCGATCGTCGAAATCTGTCGTTTGGCAGCCTCGTTGATCAGCACCGTTCCGCCTGCCCTGTACACCAGGTCCACGACGGTCGTGTACTTGGTCAACCCATCGGCGTCCAGCGGCAGATCCTTGAACGGGCTGGACGATCGGTCGAGGCCCACGCTCGTGCAATTGACCAAGACGTCCGCGGCCACCGGCTCGCGCACGACGCGTGCGCCGAGGCCTACGGCCCGCTCCGGAGTACGGTTCCAGATCGACACGTCGGCGCCGGCGCGCGCCAGCGCCCAGACCACCGCGCGCGCGCTGCCGCCCGCGCCCAGCACGAGCGCCGAGCGCACCGGACGCCCCGCGAGCGCGTCGATCAGCCCCGGCGCGTCGGTGTTGTCCGCGGCGATCTCCCCGTCGCGGGAGAACGTCAGCGTGTTCGCCGCGCCGATCTCGCGCGCCGCGTCGCTGCTCGTCGTGGCCAGCGCGAGCGCGGCCTGCTTGTGCGGGATCGTCACGTTCGCCCCCCGGAAGCCGGCGCCGGCCAGGGCGCGGACGGTGTCCGCGAAGGCTTCGGGCGCGACCGGCAGGCGCTGGTAGCGCTCGAGGCCGGCGGCGCGCATCATCGCCGGCGAGCGACTGTGGCCGACGGGCCAGCCGAGGACGCCGTAGCGCGCCGCGTCGACCGCGCCGCCGCTCAGCACGTGTCCGGCGACTTGCCGCCGGCCTGCGCGCGGGCGCCGGCGTAGCGCGCGACGTTGCGGTCGTGCTCGGAGATCGTCTCCGCGAACACGTGCTCGCCGCACGTGCCGGGCTTGACGACGAAGTAGCGGTACTTCACGTTCGCGGGCGCCGCGGCGGCGCGGATCGAGGCGAGGCCCGGATTGCCGATCGGCGTCGGCGGCAGCCCGGCGCGTTTGCGCGTGTTGTAGGGCGAGTCGATCTCGAGCTCGGACTGGCGCAGCGCGCCGCCGGGCTTGTTGAGGACGTAGCGCGTCGTCGCGTCGATCCCGAGCGGCGTGCCGTCGCTGAGGCGGTTGTAGATGACCGCGGCGATGAGCGGCCGCTCCTTGGCGAGCTGCGCCTCGCGCTCGACCATCGACGCGATGATCAGCACCTCGTACCGGCTCAGGTTCTTGCGCTTCGCGCGGTCGAAGTTCACCGTTGCGACGTTTTGGCGAAACGCCTGCAACTGGCGCTCGACGAGATCGCGCGCGGGCGCCCGGACGTTGAGCTCGTAGGTCGCCGGGAAGAGGAAGCCCTCCAGCGAGCGCGTGCCGCGCGGCGTGCCGTAGTCAGACGGGTCGAGTGCTCCGCCGAACCGCCGTGACGCCTCGAGGTAGCTGCCGCGCAGCCCCGCCTTCTCGGCGATCGGCGCGATCTCGCGCCGTGAGCGCCCCTCCGGGATCGTGACGTCGACCGTCGGGCGCTGCTTGGCGACGTCGGGCTCGCTGAGCGCCTCGATCGCGCTGCCGTACGTCATGCCCTCGCGCAGCGTGTGGCGGCCCGAGCGCAGGCTGTCGCGCTTGCCCGACAGCGTCGCGCGCACCCGGAAGAAGAACGCCGAGTCGACGACACCCTCCTGGGCGAGCTGGTCGCCGATCTCACCTGCGCCCGAGCCCGGCGGGATCGTGACCTGCACCTGCGCGCCCTGCGCGCTGCCGAAGGGCTGAAAGAGCATCAGCGTGCCGGCGACGATGACCGCCAGCACGGCCAGCGCGAGCAGGGCGACGATCCGCCGCCCGGGCGAGACGCGGCGCCGCCGGGCGGGGCCCGCGGGCTTGTCTCCGGGCGGGGTCACGATCGGACGTACGGGGCGGCGCACGCGGCGGATGCCGATCGGCCGCTCGGTCTCGTCGTCGAGCGCACCGGCGGGCGCGGCGGGCGGCGCCGGCGGCTGTGGCTGGATGCGACGGATGCCGCCACGGCGCTTGGATGCCGGGGCCTCCGCGGGCGCAGGCGGCGGGGCGGGCGGCTTGCGC
>DASZDB010000489.1:0-2562 GCA_035942495.1 Solirubrobacteraceae bacterium | reverse complement strand
CGTCTCGCGCGAGGTCATCGCCGACTCGATCGAGCTCGTCGCCCGCGGGCATCTCTTCGACGGGATCATCGCGCTGAGCGCCTGCGACAAGACCATCCCAGGCACGGTCATGGCGCTGGCGCGGTTGAACCTGCCGGGCGTGATGCTCTATGGCGGCTCGATCGCACCGGGGCGCTTCCGCGGCCGCGACGTGACGATCCAGGACGTCTTCGAGGCGGTGGGCGCGCATGCGGCGGGCACGATGAGCGACGAGGACCTCGCCGAACTGGAGTTGGTGGCCAGCCCCGGCGCCGGCGCCTGCGGCGGGCAGTTCACCGCGAACACGATGGCGATGGCGTTCGAGTTTCTCGGCATCAGCCCGATGGGCTCGGCGATGGTCCCGGCCGAGCACGCCGGCAAGGCCGAGGTCGCGATCGAGGCCGGCAAGCTCATGATGGACGTGCTGGACCGCGGCCTGCGGCCGCGCGACATCATCACGAAGGACGCGCTGGAGAACGCGATCACCGCCATCGCCACGTCGGGCGGCTCGACGAACGGCGTGCTGCACCTGCTCGCCGTCGCTCGCGAGGCCGGCATCGAGCTCGACATCGACGACTTCGACCGCATCTCCGAGCGCACGCCGATGCTGTGCGATCTCAAGCCCGGCGGCAAGTACGTCGCGACGGACCTCTTCGCGGCCGGCGGCAACCAGCTCGTCGCCCAGCGACTGCTCGATGCCGGCCTGTTGCACGAGGATGCGATGACCGTCACGGGGCGCACGATCGGCGAGCACGCCGGCGAGGCGAACGAGACCGAGGGCCAGCGCGTCGTGCGCTCGCTCGAGGACCCGATCAAGACCTCGGGCGGCCTGGCGATCCTGCGCGGCAACCTCGCGCCGGACGGCTGCGTCGTGAAGCTCTCCGGTCACGAGCGGCGCCTGCACACGGGACCGGCACGGGTCTTCGAGGGCGAGGAGGCGGCGATGGCGGCGGTCGTGGCCGGCTCGATCGAGAAGGGTGACGTCATCGTCATCCGCGACGAGGGCCCGGCGGGCGGCCCCGGCATGCGCGAGATGCTCGGCGTGACCGCGGCGCTCAACGGCCTCGGCATGGGCGAGCACGTCGCGCTGCTCACCGACGGGCGTTTCAGCGGTGCGACGCACGGCTTCATGGCCGGCCACGTGGCGCCCGAATCGGTGCGAGGCGGGCCGATCGCGGCGGTCCACGACGGCGACGAGATCACGATCGATGTCGATGCGCGCCGCCTCGACGTCGCACTCGACGATGCCACGATCGCCGAGCGGGTGGCGGCCTACGGGGGCAACGACAACGCCGACCTCAGCGGCGTGCTGGGCAAGTACGCCAAGCTCGTGTCGAGCGCCTCGATCGGCGCCGTCACCTAGACTCTTCATTCCACGACCAGCACGGCCATCTGCGCCGGCCGCGGAATGAACCATCCAGCCGCGGCCGCCGCACACGCCGAGTGCGCGCCCCCCATGTGAGCGGACCCGCGCCACGCTCAGACGTCGAGCAGCCGCCGCAGCGAGAGCGCGTTGCGCGGCGCGAACTCCTCCCAGTCGTTATTGAAGTACGCGAACACGTCGACGGACTGCGCCCACTCGCCGATCCGCGCGGCCCACTGGGCGATCTCGGTCTGCGAGTAGTTGCCCCGCCGGCCGCGGTGGCCGTAGTGAAAGCGGACGTAGGTGAAGTCCGCCGTCAGCTCGTGGGTCTGAAAGTCGAGCCCCGGCCGGTCGGCGATCGTGAGCGCGACGCCGTGCCAGCGCAGCAGCTCGTAGACCTCGTCACAGAACCACGACGCATGACGAAACTCAAACGTGTGCCGCCCGGGCGGCAGGTGATCGAGGGCGAACGCCAGCCGCGCGTCGTCACGATGGAAGTTCGCGGGCAGCTGCCAGAGCATGGGCCCCATCCGGTCGGCCTCGGCCAGCGGCGTCAAGGGCTCGATGAGCCGCTGCACGCCGCGGTCCATGTCGCTCAGGCGCTTCATGTGCGTCAGGTAGCGCGAGGACTTCACGGCAAAGCAGAAGCCCGGCGGCGTCTGGGTCACCCAGCGCTCCACGGACTCGCGCTTGACGAGCCGGTAGAAGGTCGTGTTGACCTCGACGGTGTCGAAGACGTCCGCGTAGTGCTGCAGCCAGCGCGGCGTGCCGAGCCCCTTCGGATAGAAGCTCTCGCGCCAGGTGGCGTAGTTCCAGCCGCTGCAGCCGATCCGGACCACGGGCGCCGTCTACCCGTTCGCGCCGGGCAAACCCGCCGAACTCCAGGGACTTCGTCGCCGCCGCCGCCGCGCACGCGGGCATCGCCGACCGCGCCTGCGCCACAGGCGTACGCTTGCGGTCAGGCGACCGGCCGCACGCGCATGCGCATCGCAATCGACATCGACTCGACGCTGCACCACTACTGGGATCGGCTGTCCGCCGCCGCGCTGCGCCGCTTCGGCGTCGAGCTGCCCTACGAGGAGCAGCTGGACTGGGGCATCACGCGCCTGCGCCGCGACCAGCTGCACCTGTGCATCCAGGAGACGCACTGCGAGGAGGCGATCCTTGCAAGCGAGCCCTAC
>DASZDB010000488.1:0-2089 GCA_035942495.1 Solirubrobacteraceae bacterium | reverse complement strand
GCAGGCTGGTTGCGCTCCTTGCGCTTGGCCTGCGGCGTGAGGTACGGCGCGTCGGTCTCGACGAGCAGGCGCTCGGCGGGCACGCGCTCGGCGGCCGCGGCGAGGTCCTGTGCCTTGGGGTACGTGACGTTGCCGGCGAACGAGAACCACCAGCCCTGCGCGACGCACTCGTCGAGCCGCTCCGCCATCGAGAAGCAGTGCAGGATCACGTCGAGGCTGCCGGCCTGCTCGCGCAGCGTGGCGATCGTGTCGTCGTCGGCGGCGCGCGTGTGGATGACCAGCGGCTTGGCGATCGCGCGCGCCAGCTCGATCTGGGCGGCGAAGGCGCGCTCCTGGTCGGCGCGCGGCGCGTAGTCGCGGTAGAAGTCCAGGCCGGTTTCGCCGATCGCGACGCAGCGCGGATGCGCGGCGAGCGCGGTCACCTCGGCGAGGTCGGCGTCGTCGAAGCCGGTCGCCTCGTTGGGATGGCGGGCGATCGCCGCGAAGACCTGGGGGAAGCGCTCTGCGGCCAGCAGCGCCTCGCGGCACGTCGCGCCGTTCGTGCCCACCGTGAGCATCCGCGTCACGCCCGCTTCGACGGCCGCGGCCACGAGATCGGCGTCGTCGGGCCTGCAGGCGTGCAGGTGGGTGTGGCTGTCGATCACCGCAGCCCTAGTGCTTCGGGAAGAGCTGGCCGAGCTTGGAGATCGCGCCGAGCCGGCCGGCCTGCACGCCAGCGCCCGCGAGCTCGAGTTGCGGCGCGCCGAGCGCCTGCAGCAGCTTGTCCGAGCTCTCCGGGATCCAGGGGTGCAGCACGACGGCGACGACGCGCAGCGACTCGGCGAGCGACGCGAGCACGGTGTCGAGCTCGCCGGCCCGCTCGGGGTCCTTGGCGAGCGTCCACGGCGCGCGCTCTTCGACGTAGCGGTTCAGGCGTCGCACGCGCAGCCAGATCGCGTCGCCGGCAGCGCTCAGGTCGGCGCAGTCCAGGAGCGCGCAGACCTCGTCGGCGAGGCCGTCGATCTCGGCGGCGAGCGCCGGATCGAGCTCGGCGGCGGGCACGACGCCGTCGCGGTAGCGGTGGACCATCGCGATCGTGCGGCTGGCGAGGTTGCCGAGGTCGTTGGCGAGTTCGGATTCGTAGCGCGCACGAAAGCCCTCCTCCGACACCGCGCCGTCGTGGCCGAAGGAGACCTCGCGCATGAGGTAGAAGCGCAGCGCGTCCGCGCCGTAGTCGTCGATGATCTGAAAGGGGTCGATCGCGTTGCCGGCGGACTTGCCCATCTTGTCCTTGCCGATGAGCAGAAAGCCGTGGACGAAGACGTGCTCGGGCAGCGGCAGGCCGGCCGCCATCAGCATCGCGGGCCAGAAGACGGTGTGGAACTTCAGGATGTCCTTGCCGATGACGTGAAACTGGGCCGGCCAGAACCGGTCGGTGAGGTCCTCGCCGTCCTTGGCGTACGACAGCGCCGTGTAGTAGTTCAGCAGCGCGTCGAACCAGACGTAGAAGACGTGCTTCTCGTCCCACGGGACGGGCACGCCCCAGGTGAACGTCGAGCGGCTCAGCGACACGTCCTGCAGGCCGGACTCGATGAACGACCGCGCCTCGTTGTAGCGGTGGCGCGGCATGACGAAGTCCGGCTGCTCGTCGAACAGCTTGACGAGGTCGTCCTGAAAGGCCGAGAGGCGAAAGAAGTAGTTGTCCTCCTTCTCGCGCGTCAGCGGCGTCTTGTGGATCGGGCAGAGGTTGTCCTCGCCCGCCTCGGCGTCGGTCTTGAAGTCCGCGCAGCGCGGGCAGTACCAGCCCTCGTAGATGCCCTCGTAGACGTGGCCGTTGTCGCGGATGCGGCCGAGGATCTCCTGCACCTTGGCCATGTGCTGGGCGTCACTCGTGCGGATGAAGAAGTCGGTGGAGACGTTCAGCTTCGGGCCGAGCTCGATGAAGCGCGGTGCGTTGCGGTCGACGAGTTCCTGCGGCGTGACCCCCTCGCGCTCGGCCGCGAGCGCCACGGGCTCGCCGTGCTCGTCGGTGCCGGTGAGAGAGAAGACGTCCTCCCCGCGCTGGCGCATGTGGCGCGCCATCACGTCGGCGGCGATCGTGGAGTACGCG
>DASZDB010000487.1:0-1500 GCA_035942495.1 Solirubrobacteraceae bacterium | reverse complement strand
GCTCGATCGCGACGCGCTCGATGCCTGCGCCGCGACGCTGTCCGGCGAGCCCGACTTCACGGCGTTCACGCCGACCGACACGTCCCACCCACGCTTCGCGCGCACGGTCGCGTCGGCCGCGTGGCGCGCGGACGGCGCCCTGCTCGAGTTCTGGATCATGGCCGACACGTTCATGCGCTCGATGCACCGCATCCTCGTCGGCACGATGCTCGAGGTCGCGACCGGGCGGCGGACGCTCGAGGACTTCACCGCGCTGCTCGACGGTGCGCCGCGCTCGCAGGCGGGCCCGACCGCGGCCCCGCACGGGCTGGCGCTGGCGACGGTCGCGTACCCACCGCAGCCGTGACTATCCTCGATCCCACGCGATGCGGGTGCTGCTGACCAACGACGACGGGATCGAAGCCGACGGCCTGCAGACGCTGCGGCGCGCCCTGCTGCGCGTGCCGGGGATCGAGCTCGTCGTCATCGCCCCGGACGGAAACCGTTCGGCGATGGCACGCTCGATCACGACGATGCGGCCGCTGTGGGTCGAGGAGATCGCCTTCGACGACGGGACGACGGGCTACGCGACCGACGGGACGCCGGTCGACTGCGTGCGCCTCGCCAACCTCGGGCTCGTCGAGGGCTTCGAGGCCGAGCTGATCGTCTCGGGCATCAACCACGGCGCCAACCTCGGCGACGACATCACGTACTCGGGCACCGTGGCGGCGGCGCTGGAGGGGGTCATCCTCGGCCTGCCGGCGATCGCCGTCTCCCAGCAGTCCTCCGCGCGCGAGATGGACTTCCGCCTCTCCGACCGCTTCGACTTCGAGGAGGGCGCGCGGTTCGTCGCACGGGTCGTCGAGGAGATCGACGACGTGCCGCTGCCCAAGGGGACGCTGCTGAACGTCAACTGCCCGGCCGGCGACGCCGCGGGCGTGCAGGTCACGCGCCTGGGCAAGCGGATCTACCGCGCCGAGCTGCCGCTCACCGAGCCGGATGCCGAGGCATCGCCGGGCCGCCGGCGCTACTGGGTCTACGGCCGCGATCACGGCTTTCACGACGAGCCGGGCACCGACCTCGCCGCCGTCGCGGCAGGAGAAATCGCCGTCACGCCGCTGCACTTCGACCTGACCGACGCGGCCGGGATGGACGCGCTCGAGCGCCACGACCTCGGGCGCCTGCTCGCGCCGGCGGCCGAGGAGGTCGAGGAGCACTCGTGAGCACGACGGCCGAGGCGCGCGCGGCACGGCTGCGCGACCAGCTGCACCACCACGGCTATCGCTACTACGTCCTCGACGACCCGGAGATCGGCGACGACGACTATGACGCGCTGCTCGACGAGCTACGCGCGCTCGAGGCGGCCCATCCCGAGCTCGTCAGGGCCGATTCGCCCACGCAGCGCGTCGGCGGCGAGCCGGTCTCGTCCCTGCCGAAGGTCAGACACGAGATCGCGATGCTGTCGCTCGCCAACGCGCGCAGCGAGGCGGAGCTGCGCGCCTGGGTCGCCCGGATGCGCAC
>DASZDB010000486.1:0-9571 GCA_035942495.1 Solirubrobacteraceae bacterium | reverse complement strand
GACGCGCTTCCTCGATCCGTGGGGCAACCAGATCGAAGTGGTGCAGTACGACGAGGTTCAGTTCTCCAAGACGGCCGGCGTGCTGCGCGGGATGGGCCTGGGCGGGCTGGGCAAGACGCCGGCGGCCGTGGAGCAGCTGCGCGAGAAGGGGCTGGCGGACGACGAGTGAGGGCGGGGCGCCTTATGCATGTGGTGCATGCAAAAAGCGCCCAGGCCCGCGGAACAGCGCGCCGTTGGGGGGCGAGCTCCGGAGCCGGGGCGCCTTATGCATGTGGTGCATGCAGAAAGCGCCCAGCCCCACGCGGACGCCGTCGTCGCGAGTCATGCCGCTCGGCAGCACGGCGTCGTCGGCCGGCGACAGCTCATCGACGCGGGCCTCGGGCGCGGCGCCATCGAGCACCGCCTGCGCAGCGGTTCGCTGCACCGCATGCATCGCTGCGTCTACGCGGTCGGCCATCCACCGCTCACGCGGGAGGCGCGGTGGATGGGCGCCGTTCTCGCATACGAGGACGACGCGGCACTCAGCCACGCGTGCGCCACCGCACTGTGGGAGATCCGCCCGTACAACGGCGAGTGGATCGACGTGACGATTCCATCGCGCAACGGGCGCCGACGGCGGCGCGAACGCATTCGCGTGCATCGCTCATCCACCCTCACCGCCGACGACGTGACCACTCATCGCGGCATCCCCGTCACCACGATCGCGCGCACGTTGCTCGACGTCGCGGCGACGCTGAAGGCACCGGCGCTCGCCCGGACGGTCGAGCAGAGCGAGATCCGCCGGCTGTTCGATCTGACCGCCGTCGACGCCGCGCTCGCCCGCAACCGCAACCATCCTGGCGCGAACCCGTTGCGGTGCGCTCTCGACATGTACCGCGACGACGAGTTCACGCGCTCCGAGCTCGAGAAGGCGTTGCTCGCCCTCTGCGACGCGCACGGCATCCCGCGGCCGCTGGTCAACCACATCGTCGAGGGCAAGGAGGTCGACTTCCTCTGGCCGGACGAGCGCCTGATCGTCGAGACCGACGGCCGCGCCACGCACTTCACGATCGCCGCCTACGAGGACGACCGCGCGCGGGACGCGTACCTGCTCACGCTCGGCTACCGCGTCGTGCGCTTCACCGAGTTGCAGGTCCGGCTCGACGGCGCCACGGTCGCCGCGCGACTGGCGGCGGTCCTCGCTACGACGGCTTCTCGATGATCTCCACGCGGTATCCGTCCGGGTCGCGCACGAAGCACAGCAGCGAGCCGCCCTCGCGGACGGAGTACGGCGGCTTCTCGGGCTCGATGCCCTGGTCGGCGAGCGACGCGAGCGTCTCGTCCATGTCGGAGACGGTGATCGCGATGTGGTTGTAGCCGGTCCCGTGCGTGTACTCCGACACGCCGTGGTTGTAGGTGAGCTCGAGCCGGTCGCCGTCGCCGGGCAGGCCCATGAAGACGTTGATGGCCTCGTCGCGGATCGGCTTGCGGGCGCGCTCCTCGAAGCCCAGAGCCTCGTAGAACGCGACGGATCGGTCGATGTCACCGATGCGGTAGCAGGTATGGATGAGGGCCAGAGCGGGCATGGATCACACAGTACCCTGGGCCTCATGCTGATCGAACGCTCCATGTCTGACGGGTTCCTGACGAACACGTACCTCGTCGCGAGCGACCGCGGAGATGCGGGCTTTCTCGTCGACGCGGGCGGCCCGATGACGCCGCTGTTCGAGGCCGCGGAGCGCAACGACATCGACGTGACGCACCTGCTGCTGACCCATCACCACCACGATCACGTGTGTGATCTGGATGCGGTCAGGCAGCGCTACCCGGACATCGTGATCCTCGCCCACCCCGAGGAGCCGCTCGTCGCCGAGCCGTTCATCCCGCTGCAGATCGGCGGCCTGAACGTCGACGCGCTGCACACCCCGGGGCACACGAAGGGCATGCTGAACTTCACGGTTCCCGGCCATGTCTTCACGGGCGACACGCTGTTCAAGAACTCGATCGGCGGCGTGCGCGCCCCCGGCAGCACGTCCTACGCGGACATCAAGGCCTCGATCATGGACACGCTCATGAACCTCGACCACGAGACCGAGGTGCATCCCGGCCACACCGACCCCACGACGATCGGTTACGAGTGGGAGAACAACTCGTTCATCCGCGTCTGGCGCGGCCTCGATCCGGAGGGCGACGAGCCGGTGACCGTGCAGGGCGAGCCGGCGACGCTCGTCGTCTGGGGCGACGACTACGACGGCGGCCACAAGGCGTGGGTCCGCTGGCCGGACGGCCGCGACGACATCGTGCCCGGCTCGCGCGTCGAACGTACGGCGGGATAACGCCGCCCGAGCCTCGGCCGGACGTCGCGCGACATGGCCAAGAAGGACGCCATCCCCACCTCGCGGCTGAGCCGCTCGTCGAAGGTCGGCAAGCTCGCCGCCACGCAGGCGGCCAAGCAGATGGGCACCCGCGCGACGAACGTCGCACGCGGGGACGCCGGCAAGGAGGCCGCGCTGGCCAAGCGCCCGCTCGAGACGGCCGAGCAGATCGTCGCCGCGCTGGGGACGATGAAGGGCGCCGCGATGAAGCTCGGCCAGGTCATGTCGTTTCTCGACGTCGGCCTGGTCCCGGAGGAGTACCGCGAGGAGTTCCAGGCCAAGCTCGCCGAGCTGCGCGACGCCGCGCCGAAGGTCGCCTTCAAGGACATGAAGAAGGTCATCGAGGGCGAGTACGGCGCATCGATCGAGGAGGTCTTCGAGACCTTCGACCCGGTGCCGATCGCGGCCGCGTCGATCGGGCAGGTCTACAAGGCGCGCCTGCACGACGGCCGCCACGTCGCCGTCAAGGTCCAGTATCCGGGCGTGGCGCAGGCCGTCCGGGCCGACATGCAGAACCTCGGGATCATCCTGCGGCTCATGAAGATGGTCGCGCCCGGGCTGGATACGAAGGCGATGGGCGACGAGATCCGCTCGCGCATCGACGAGGAGCTCGACTACGAGCTCGAGGCCCAGAACCAGCGCATGGTCGCGCGGCTGTACCGCGGCCACCCGTTCATCGTCGTGCCCGAGGTCGTGACCCAGCTGTCGCACGAGAAGGTCATCGTCAGCGAGTTCGTGCAGGGCATGGGCTTCGAGGAGCTCAAGCAGCTGCCGCAGGCCGAGCGCGACCGCCTCGGCGAGATCGTCTACCGCTTCTACTTCGGCTGCATGTACCGCCACCACCAGTTCTCCGGCGATCCGCATCCGGGCAACTCGCTGCTGCTCGACGACGGTCGGATGGCGTTCTTCGACTTCGGCCTGTTCAAGCGCATCCCGGCCGCCGTCGCGGAGTTCGAGCTGAAGATCCAGCGCGTCGCGCGCGAAGGCGACGGCGAGGCGCTCATCAAGCACCTGCACGAGGGCGGCTTCATCGCCAAGCCCGAGTTCTACACGCCGGAGGGGATCCTCGCCCAGGTCCACGACATGACGTGGTGGTACCTCGAGGACGCCGAGGTCGAGCTGACGCCGGAGATCGCGACCGAGGTGATGATCGAGATGTCCGACCCGCGCTCGTCGCACTTCTCCAAGATGCGCCACGAGACGCTGCCGGCCGACCATCTCTTCGGCCGGCGCCTGGAGGTGCTCACGCTCGCCGTGATGAGCCAGCTGCGTGCGAAGGGCAACTGGCACCGGATCGCGCGCGAGTGGATCTACGGTGACGAGCCGGTCACCCAGCTCGGCCGCCAAGAGGCCGACTTCTACGCCGCGCACCCGCCGGCGGCGGTCCTGCGCGGCGCCGCGTGACGCACGCGGTAGCCCGTTGGCGCGTCGCCGCGTTCGTCGCGCTGCTGGGCGGCGTGTTCCTCGCCGTCGCCTCCAGCGGCGGGCTCTCGTCAGACCGCGTGCGCGATGCGATCGACCCGCTCGGGGCGGCCGCGGTGCCGGGCTTCATCCTCGTCAGCGCGCTGCTGACCTGCGCGCTGTTCCCCGGGCCGCTGCTGGCCGGCGCAAGCGGCCTGCTGTTCGGCACGGCGCTCGGCACCCCGGTGGCGATCGCCGCCGCGACGCTCGGCGCAACCCTCGCGTTCTGCATCGCGCGCTTCTTCGCCCACGACGCGGTGCAGACCCTGACGCCCGAGCGCGTGCGGCCGCTGCAGGACTGGATCGAGCGACGCGGCTTCTGGGCGGTGCTCTACGCGCGGATCGCGCCGGGCGTCCCGTACTCGCTCGTCAACTATGCGGCCGGGCTGACGCGGGTCGCGCTGCCGGCGTTCGCTGCGGCGACGGCGATCGGCGTCGCCCCCCGCGCGTTCGCCTACACGGCGCTCGGCGGATCGCTGGACAACCTCGCCTCGCCGGAGGCGATCATCGCCTACGCGGCGCTCGTCGTGATGGCGCTGACCGGCGTCGTGCTGCTGCGCGCCGAGCGCGCGCGGGGCCGGATGACCACCCGCCCGAGCGCGGGCGAGCCGGCCGGCTAGAGCTGCTGGACCTGAAACAGCGAGGTCGACCCGGGCACGCCGCTCGGCAGGCCCGCCGTCACCGCGACGCGCATGCCGCGCTTGCACCAGCCCAGGTCGAGGACGCGCCGGCAGGCGTCGAGCAGCAGCTGCTCGGTGACCGAGTGCTTGCGCAGGAACTCGCCGCGCACGCCCCACATCAGGCCGCAGCGGCGCACGGTCTCGCGGCCCGGCGACAGCGCGTAGATCGGCACGGTCGGGCGGTGGGCGGATACCAGCCGGGCCGAGCGGCCTGACAGCGTCGGCACGACGATCGCGTCGAGCTCGAGCTCGCGGGCGGCCATGCACACCGAGTAGGCGACGGTGTAGGACGGGTCGCGCGCGTCGCGGTGCACGCGGTGCTCGTTCCAGCGGCGGTACGGGGCGGCGCGCTCGGTCTCCCGCGCGATCGCATCCATCATCGCGATCGACTCGACCGGGTAGTGGCCGATCGCCGTCTCCTGGGAGAGCATGACCGCATCGGTGCCGTCGAGGATCGCGTTGGCGACATCGGCGACCTCGGCGCGCGTCGGCCGCGTGGACGCGACCATCGAGTCGAGCATCTGCGTCGCCGTGATCGACGGGCGCGCGAGCCGGCCGGCGGTGGCGAGCAGCTCCTTCTGGACGATCGGCACGCGCTCGATCGGCAGCTCGATGCCCAGATCGCCGCGCGCCACCATCACGCAGTCGGCGGCGCGGATGATCTGCTCGGCGCGGTCGACGGCCTGCGGCTTCTCGATCTTCGCGATGAGCGGCAGGCGCGTGTGCTCGCGCAGGAACGCGATGTCATCGGGTGAGCGCACGAACGACAGCGCGACCATGTCGACGCCGATCTTCTCGCCGAGCGCGAGATGGACGAGATCCTCCTCGGGCACCGAGGCGAGCTCGGCGAGCGGGCCGGGGATGTTCAGGCCCTGGCGCGAGGCGACCGAGCCGCCGACCTCCACCTCGGCCTCGATCTCGAGCGCCGTGTTGCGGACGTTGCGCACGCGCAGCCGGACGCTGCCGTCGGCGAGGTACATGACGTCCCCCGGCGCGAGCGCGCTCATCAGCTCGGGCCGCGCGATCGACATCCGCTCGGCGTTGCCCATGCCGTTCTCGCCGCAGGCGAACACGACGTGGTCGCCGGGCTTGAGGTCGACGTGATCGTCGATCAGGGCGCCGATCCGCAGCTTCGGGCCGGGCAGGTCCTGGAGGATCGCGACGGGGCGCCCGACGCGACCGGAGGCCGTGCGCACGCGCTGCGCCGTCTCGGCGTGCTGCTCACGGCTGCCGTGCGAGAAGTTCAGCCGCGCGACATCCATCCCCGCCGCGACCATGCGCTCGAGCGTCTGGGGATCCCGCGACGCGGGGCCGATCGTGGCCACGATCTTCGTGTGGCGATCCACCCGCCGAGCGTACTCACCGGACGCGCCCCGGCCGCTGCGCGCAACGTCACCGCGACGCCGCGGACACCGGTATGGCGGTCAGCGTCCGGCGCAGGCCACCATGCGCGTCATGACGCCGGCGGCATCGGCATCCGACAGCCGCCCGCTCAGCGTCTGCCAGGTCCCGAAGTCCAGGGCCAGCGCGAGCGCGGCGCGCCGGCGGGTCGCGTCTCCCGCCCATCCGGCCGCGAGGATCTCCTCGACCGCGGCGAAGTATCGCTGGGCGCCCGACGCGGCCTCGGCGAGAGCGGGCAGCAGCTGCGCGTCGCGCCTGACGTTGGCGAGCATCGGCGCGGCCGTGCGGTAGTAGGCGTACAGCTCGCCGAGCGCGACGCGCGTGCGCCGCTTCGGATCGGCGATCGCTCCCCAGGCGTCCGGCGCGGGGTACGGGTGAGCGGCGACCCAGTGCGCCGAGCAGGCGGCGAACAGATCGGCATCATTGGGAAAGTGGCGATAGACGGTCGCGCGCTGCACCCCGGCGCGCTCCGCGATCGCGCTGACCGTGGTGCGGGCGGGGCCGACGGTGCGGTGCAGCTCGACGGTGGCCTCGGTGATCCGTCGCCGGGTCGCCTGCTCGGTTTCGGCGCGGCGGCGCTTCGCGTACGGTCTCGGCACTTTCGAGGACATTGCTGTTCAATGATATTGACATCCGGCGCGGCGCGGCCTAAATTTCGCGCAACAACGTGTGCGATCAAAAGGAGACACGACGTGAACATCGAGACTGAACGCGTTCGCTTCGACCCGAGCCAGGGCCCGCGCCTCGTCGGGCCGGCGGACGGCGAGCGTGTGGACCTCGTGACCCTCGGCGTGCGGTTCATGGTGTGGGGCGCCGAGTCGGGCGGCGGCTTCTCGCTCGTAGAGCACCCGATCCCGCCGCGCGGGCTGTGCGCCCCGCTGCACCGGCACACCCACGAGGACGAGTACAGCTATGTCGTGGAGGGACGCATGGGAGCGCAGCTCGGTGACGACGTCGTCTACGCCGAGGTCGGCGACCTCGTCTTCAAGCCGCGCGGCCAGTGGCACACGTTCTGGAACGCCGGCGACGGCCCGTGCCGGATCCTCGAGATCATCTCGCCCGCGGGCTTCGAGCAGTTCTTCGCCGAGATCGGCTCCGGCGCGGCGCCGCCCGACGTCGGGGCGCGCTACGGCCTGGAGTTCGACCTGGCCAGCGTTCCGCGGCTGTGCGAGGAGCACGGTCTGACGTTCGCGATGCCCGGCGACTGAACCGCCGCTCGAACGGCGCCGCGGCCGTTAGCCTCGCGCAGACTTGGGATCGACCGACGACCAGATCCTCGAGGCCGTGCGGGCGATCCCGCGCGGCCGCGTGACGACCTACGGCGACCTCAGCCCCGGCGCGCCGCGCCGCGCCGGCGCGGTGCTCGCCGCCACCTCCGACCCGGCGCTGCCGTGGCAGCGCGTCGTGCGCGCCGACGGGTCGCTGGCCAAGGGTGCGCGCCAGCGAGCGCTGCTCGAGGCGGAGGGCGTGGCGTTCCGCGGCGCGCGGGTGGACATGGCGGCCGCGTGGGTGCCGGCTGCGGGCGGCTGACGCTCCAACCGTGGCCGACTCGACGTTTTCAGGGCAACCGCGCGGGTAGCCCGGGCCCTGCGAAGCGACGCCGTTCGCGGCGCCCGCGCACCCGAGCTTCGAGGAGGTCTGTGATGGGAACGTGCGAGGTCTGCGGTAACGACTACGACAAGACGATGACGATCACGAAGGACGGCTCGGAGCACGTGTTCGACTCCTTCGAGTGTGCGATCCACGCGATCGCGCCGCGCTGCGACCACTGTGGCTGCACGATCATCGGCCACGGCCTCGAAGCCGACGGGCGGTTCTTCTGCTGCGCGAACTGCGCGCGCCACGCGGGTGTCGAGCAGCTCGCCGACCGCTCCGCGTGATGGGCCGCGCACCGCTGCGAGCCGCCATTCCCGGCCCACCGACCCCGGCTCCGGATCCGAGCCCGCTGCCCGGGCCGGGCCCCGATCCCTCACCGCCGACGCCGCGCCCCGATCCGGGGCCGCTGCCGCCGGATCCCTCGCCACGTCCGATCTGAGGCTGCGGCCTAGCGGAACTTCGTGCGCTGAAACCGCAGGCTGTACGTGGAGTTCAGCCCGCCGCCCGCCTCGCCCAGCCCGATCACGACGTAGAACCGCCGCGCCGACCGGCTCGTGTTGCGGATCGTCACCGCGTCCGTCTTCAGCGTCCCGTTGCGCGAGCGGGCGACGATGTCGCTGTCGTCGTCGATCGACCGGGCACTCCCGCGGAAGATGTAGAGGTCGGGGTTGCCGAACGACGGCCGCAGGCGGATCCGCGCCCGTGAGCGCCGCGGCAAGCGGATGCGGTACACGTCGAAGGGGTCCTCGACCTTGTCGGCAGTGCCGCCGAGCGTCCGCTGCCCACTGCCCCGCCAGACGTACGGGTCGGGGTTGGCGAACACCGAGCCGTTGACGAACGAGATGCCGTCGTTGGGCTCGAGCGCGTCGCGCGCGGGCGCCGGCAGCGCGAGCGCCGCGCCCAGGTTGATGAGCCCGAACCCCGTGTCGCGGTCGTAGCCGGCGGGCGGGACGTCGCGCGCCGAGCGGCGCAGCACGTCCGCGAGCTGGCCGTTGGCGAGGTCGCCGCGCGCGGTGGCCAGCCAGGCCGCGGCGCCGGAGACGATTGGCGCCGCGAAGCTCGTCCCGCTGGCCCGCGTCACGCCGTCGACCACGCCGTCAGCGGTGTCGAACGCGGCGGGGGTCGCGACCGGGATCGCGACTCCCGGCGCCGCGACGTCGACCGCCGCGTTGGCGCTGCTGAAGCCCGACGACCTCAGGTCCGGATTGAGCGAGGAGACCGACAGGACGTGCGGATAGGCGGCCGGGAAGATCACGGGGTTGCCCTGGGCGAACTCGTTGCCCGACGCCGCCACGACGAGGCTGCCCTTCGCGAACGCGATCTGGACGGCGCCGAACATCGTGGCGCAGTCAGACGTCGAGCCGAAGGACAGGTTGATCACCTTCGCGCCGGCGTTCGCCGCCGCGAGGATGCCGGTGGCCGCATCCGAGCAGCGGATGTTCACGGGCAGCCCGACGGACAGGATCGGCGCGCCGGGGAACACCCCGACGACGCCGATGCCGTTGAACAGCGCCGCCGCGGCCGACGCCACCTCCGTGCCGTGTCCGGCGAGGATCGGTCCGGGATTGAGCTGGCGGGTGTTGCCCGCGAGATCGGGGTGGCTGACATCGCCGAGGTCGTCGACGACCGCGATCGAGACGTTGCCGGGCGCGGGCGGCGAGAGCCCCGGCGCGACGACGTAGCCGCGCGCGTATCCGCCCGGATCGGCGTCGAGCGCGCTCTGGCGCCGCAGCGGCGCGTCCGGCTCGGCGTAGCGCAGCGCCCCCGCCTCGCGCAGCGCCGCCGCGAACGCCCGCGCCCGCGCGGTCGGCACGCGGTATACGGCGCCGGTGGGCAGCTTGCGGGCGCTGAAGCGGCGTGCGAGGACGGCCGCTCGCGCAGCCCCCGCGGGCTCGGCCGCGATGAGCCACGTGGAGGGTTGCGACGACGCCGCGGCGGCGCCCGGGCCGCCGACCGCGGGCAGGCGCATCGGGCGCTCGTCGTAGGCCTGCGCCGGCGCGGCGAGGGTGGCGACGGCGACGATCATCATCGCGATGCGGAGCGCGAGCGGCCTCATGAGCTGTGCGAGGTTACCCGCGC
>DASZDB010000485.1:0-3113 GCA_035942495.1 Solirubrobacteraceae bacterium | reverse complement strand
GCGGCGGCCGGGGTGGGGAGGGGTGGGGTGATCGCGCTCATAGCTGGACCTGCATCTCCGCGTCCTCCTGGCCGGGGACCGTGCTGAGCTTGCCGGCGGTGATCGCCTCGACGACCTCGCGCTGGGTCGTCTCCTTGGTGTTGAAGCGCGCGACGTCCTGGCCGAGGCGCAGGACCGTGATGCGGTCGGCGACCTCGAAGATGTCGTGCAGGTTGTGCGACACGAGCATGACGGCCAGGCCCTGGTCGGCCAGGCGCCGGACGAGGTCGAGGACCTGCCGCGTCTGCGCGACGCCGAGCGCCGCGGTCGGCTCGTCGAGGATGACGAGGCGCGAGTTCCACATCACGGCCTTGGCCACGGCGATCGACTGGCGCTGCCCGCCCGAGAGACCCGCCACCGTCTGGCGCACAGAGCGGATCGTCGTCACCGAAAGTCCCTTGAGCGTCTCACTGGCACGCCGCTCCATCTTCGTCTCGTCGAGCGCGTGAAACGGGGTGAGATCCTCGCGGCCGAGGTACATGTTCTGCACGACGTCGAGGTTGTCGGCGAGCGCGAGGTCCTGGTAGACGACCTCGATGCCTAGCGCGGCGGAGTCCTTGGGGCCGTGGATCGTGACCGGCTTGCCCTCCCAGAGGATCTCGCCGCTGTCGATCGGATAGATGCCGGCGATGCACTTGATCGTCACGGACTTGCCGGCGCCGTTGTCGCCGACGAGGGCGGTCACTTCGCCTTCGCGGACGTCGAAGTTCACCTCATGCAGTGCCTGGACGGCGCCGAAGCGCTTGGAGACTCCCTTGAGCTCCAGGATCGGCCCCGACCCGGGGGGCCGCTTGCGCGGCCCCCCAACGTCGGTGGAGGGGGTCATGTCAACCCGACCGCCTGGCACTTGGAGGCGAGCTTGCCCGCGCAGATCTCGGCCTGCTTGGGGAAGTCCGGCTCGCCGATGTACTCCTGGATGTTCTCCTTCGTGACCGCGACCGGCTTGAGCAGCACCGACGGGACGTCCTTGGTCTCGTTGTTGACCGAGCCCGTCACACCGGTCGGCTCCTCGCCCTTCGCGAGCGCGATGGCCAGCGCGGCAGCGGCGTCGGCCTCCTTCTTGATCGCCTTGTAGACGGTCATGCACTGGTCGCCGTTGACGATGTTCTGGATGCCCTGCAGCGTCGCGTCCTGGCCGGTGACCGGGATCTGGTCGAGCTTGCGCTGCTTGAGCGCGGAGATCGCCGCATTGCCGAGGCCGTCGTTGGCCGCCAGCACGCCGTCGATGTTGTTGTTGGCCTTCTGCAGCATCTGCTCGAAGATCGTCAGCGCCTTCTGGTTATCCCAATCGGGCACGGACTGATCGGCGACCTCGGTCCATTCACCGGACTCGAACTTCGGGTTGATGACCGAGTCGTAGCCCTTTTTGAACAGCGTCGCGTTGTTGTCCGTCGGCGAGCCGTTGAGCACCGCCACCGCGGGCTTGCCGCTCGCGCCCTCGAGGCAGTCGACGAGCCCCTGGCCCTGCAGCCGTCCGACCTCTTCGTTGTCGAAGGAGACGTAGTAGTCCGAGTCGCCCTTGAGCGTGAGGCGGTCGTAGTCGATGACCTTGACGCCCTGCGACTTGGCGTTGGCGGCGATCGCCGCGCCGCTGCCCGAGTCGAGGTTGACCATGAGCAGCACCTTGGCGCCGTTCGTGATCGCCTGCTCGGCCTGCTGCTGCTGAGCCGACTTGTCGCCCTCGGCGTTCTGGATCTCCGACTCCACGCCGGCCTTGTCGAATGCCGCCTTCAGAAACGGCCGGTCGACGGTCTCCCAGCGGACCGAGGACTTGGAGTCGGGCAGCAGGACCGCGACCTTGCCCGCCTTCGCGTCGTCGGAGGCGGCCGAGCCGCCGCCGCCGGTGTCGTCGTCGTCGCCGCAGCCTGCGGCAAACAGCGCCAGCGCCGCAGCACCGGCCGCCATCGTCATCGGCAGTGCGCGCCGACGGGTTCCTCGCATGACCCTCATCTATGTGCCTTTCCTCGCTTCTGGTTTGAACTGCCTGGGGGGACCGGCCCCGACGCCGACGGTGCGGCGACGTCGGACTGCCGCGCCGCAAGCTCGAGCGCGCCGAGCACCTCGGCCCGGTCGCCCAGCACGCCGCGGGTGATGCGCACGTCCGCCGCCGCCGATGGGATGGCGTAGCGGTGGACGGCTTCCTGCAGGGGGTCGAGCAGGACGTCGCCGGCGGCGCTGACCGCGCCGCCGACGCTGACGAGCTCTGGGTTGAAGGCGTTGACGATCGCCGCCACGGAGCGGCCGAGGATGCGGCCGGCGTCGGCGATCGCGCGGCGTGCGCCGGAGTCGCCGTCGGCCGCGAGCGCCATGACCTCGTCGAGCGTGAGGTCGTCGCCGTGGCTGGAGCGCAGCAGCGCGATGATCGCCCGCCCGCCCGCCATCATCTCCAGGCAGCCGCGGTTGCCGCAGCGGCAGATCGGGCCGCTCTCGTCCACGAGCACGTGGCCCAGCTCGCCGGCGGTGCCGCCGGTGCCGCGGTACAACTCGCCGCCGAGGATGAGGCCGGCGCCGACGCCGCCGGAGACCATGACGTAGATCGCGTCGCGCGCGCCGATCCCGGCGCCGAGCGTGACCTCCGCGAGCGCGCCGAGGTTCGCGTCGTTGTCGAGGTGGACGTGCACGCCCAGCCGCGCCGCGAGCTCCTCGGCGGGGCGCACGCCGACCCATCCGGGGAGGATCTTGCCGGTGTGGACCGTGCCGGCGGCCACGTCGATCGGGCCCGAGAGGCCGGCGCCCGCGCCGAGGATGCGGTCGCCATCGACGCCCGCGGCGCCGATCACCTCGTCGGCGAGTGCCACGGCGACGTCGAGCGCGCTCGCGGCGGAGTTGTCGACGTCGAGCGGCTGCGTGCGCTCGGCGAGGATCGTGCGCGAGAGGTCGGCGATCGCGACGTGGACCTGGTCGTGGCCGAAGTCGATGCCGAGCACGAGGCCGGCGGAGCGGTCGAGCGTCAGCAGCGTGGGGGGGCGGCCCTGCTGCGGCGCGCGTCCGTCGTCGGGGGGCTCGGGGTCGACGACGAGGCCGCTGGCCTGCAGCTCGGAGACGAGCGTCGAGACCGTCGAGCGCGACAGGCC
>DASZDB010000484.1:0-7687 GCA_035942495.1 Solirubrobacteraceae bacterium | reverse complement strand
AGCAGCGCGAGGTCCAGACCGGCGGCCTGCGCCGTCAGCCACCACGCGAGCCACTCGAGCCCCCACACGACGAACGTCAGGCCCAGCAGGCTCAGGCCGTGGTTGGAGCGCAGCCGGCGCGGCGCCGCGGCCATCGGCGCCAGCCACGCCAGCGCGCGTACGAGGTGGCCGCGGCGATGCAGGACCCAGGCTGCGATCGCGACGGCGGTGAGCAGCCCGGCCACGAGCAGCGCCGCGAACAGCAGGCGCCCGGCCGAGGGCGTCTCGATGCCGCCGAGCACGCCGTACGCCAGAACGACGAACAGCCCGACGAGCACGACGACGTCGAGGACGCGCTCGGCGACGATCGTGCCGATCGCCGTGCGCGCGTCGGTCTTCGCGCGCGGAACGATGAGCACGACGCGCAGCGCGTCGCCGGCCCGGGCGGGCAGGATGTTGTTGCCGAGGTTGCCGACTGCGAGCAGCCCGTAGGCGTCGGCGCGCCGTGGCTGGGCGCCGTTGTAGCGCAGCAGCTCAAACCAGCGCTCGGCGCGCACCGCGCAGCCGGCGAGGTAGAACGCGACCGCGCAGGCGAGCTCGGCGAGCGGTCCGGCCTCGCCGGGGAGCGTCGGGGCCTCCTGCTGAGAGGCCCAGAAGACGAGCGCGACGAGGCACGCGATCGAGACCGTCGCGCCGAGCACCGTCAGCATCCGCTGGCGGCCGACGCCGCCGACGGGATCAGACGGACGTGCGCTCGCGCTCATCCTCTGCCGCGACCACGTTGGTCCTCTCGCGCACGACGTACAGCGGCCGGCGCTTGACCTCGTCGTAGATGCGTCCGACGTACTCGCCGATCATCCCGATCGCCATGAGCTGGATGCCGCCGAGCAGCAGGACGGCCACGACGGTCGTGGTGACGCCTGGGACGAACTCGCCGAAGATGCGAAAGACGATCGCGACCGGGATGGCGAGGAAGGCGAGCAGGGCGAACGCGAAGCCGGCGACGGTCGCGATCTGCAGCGGCACGTTGGAGAACGAGGCGATCGCATCCAGCGCGAAGCGCACCATCTTGCGGATCGGGTACTTCGTCGTGCCGGCGTGGCGCGCCGCGCGGCTGTAGGGCAGCGCCGTCTGCGTGAAGCCGACCCAGGAGGTCATCCCGCGCAGGTAGCGGTTGCGCTCGCGCATCGTCAGCAGCGCGTCGAGCGCGCGCCGGTCGAGCAGCCGGAAGTCGCCGGCGTTGGCCGCCAGCGGGACGTCGGAGAGGCGGCCCATGATCCGATAGAACCAGTCGGCGGTCTTCAGCTTGAACTTCGACTCGCCGACGCGGTCGACGCGTGTGGCGTAGACGACGTCCGAGCCCGCGCGCCAGTGGTCGAGCATCGAGGTGATGAGCTCCGGCGGATCCTGCAGGTCGGCGTCGATCATCACGACGACGTTGCCGGCCGCGTGGTCCAGGCCGGCGGTGATCGCGGTCTGGTGGCCGAAGTTGCGCGACAGCGAGACGATCCGGACGCGGCTGTCCTCGCGCGCGATCTCGGCGAGGATCTGCGGCGTGGCATCCGTCGAGCCGTCGTCGACGACGACGAGCTCCCACGGCAGTCCGTCGACCGCCGCGCGGACGCGCTCGTAGAACACGCGCGCGGTCCCCTCTTCGTCGAGCATCGGCGCGACGATGCTCAGCAGGGCCAGATGCCGATCGGCCACGCGGTGATCGTATTTGGTCCCGTGGCGGAGAACGCTCCGATACCTGTCACCCGCATTGGTTACATCCCGCGGTACCTTCCGACGCGTGACCTGCTGCGCCGCATGCGGGGCCTCCGGGCTCGTCCCGCACCTCAAGGTGGCCGGTGACGCGGGCCCCGAGGGGCTGATCCCCACGACCGACCGCTTCGGCACCGCCCTTGCCGACATCGTGCGCTGCCCGAGCTGCGGCCACCGCCAGACCGACCCGATGCCGGCCGACGCCGTGCTCGAAAGCGCCTACGCCGACGCCGCCTCCGAGGACTACGTCGCCGAGGAGGCCGGTCAGCGCGAGACCGCGCGCCGCGCGCTGGAGCACATCGAGGCGAACCTGACGCCGGTGCCGATCCCGACGACGAACGGCGGGCCGCGCCACCGCACGCTGCTGGACCTCGGCTGCTGGGTCGGGTTCCTGCTCTCCGAGGCGCAGTCGCGCGGCTGGGCGGTCACCGGGGTCGAGCCGTCGGCGTTCGCCTCGGCGTTCGCGCGCGACCGGCTCGGCCTCGACGTGCGCACCGGCGACCTCTTCGAGACCGATCTGCCGCTCGGCCACTTCGACGCGATCGTCATGGGCGACGTCATCGAACACCTCCCGCGGCCGGGTGAAGCGTTGGACCGGATGGCCGAGCTGCTGCGCCCCGGCGGCATCGTCTGGATGGCGCTGCCCGACGCCGGCAGCCTCGTTGCCCGTGGGATGCGTGCGCGGTGGTGGTCGGTGATCCCGACGCACGTGCAGTTCTTCACGCGCCGCTCGCTGCGCACGCTGCTGGAGCGCCACGGCTGGACCGTGCTCGAGATCGAGACCGCGCCGAAGGCGTTCAGCGTGCGCTACTACCTCGAGCGCGTTGGCGGCTACTCGTCGGGCCTCGCGCGCCTGCTCGTCCGCGGCGCGCGGGCGGTGCGGCTCGTGGACCGCATGTGGGCGCCGGACTTCCGCGACCGGATGGCGGTCATCGCACGGGCGCCGGAGCCCGCCGAGGAGGAGGACCGGCGCGGGTGGATCTCGGGCTGACGGGGCGGGTCGCACTCGTCACGGGCGCCTCGCGCGGGATCGGGGCGGCGATCGCGGATGCGCTGGAGGCCGAGGGCGCCCGCGTCGCGAGGGCGTCGCGCTCCTCGGCGTACGCGTTCGACAGCGCCGATCTCGCAGCGGTGGACGCGCTCGTCGACGCCGTCGAGGCCGAACTCGGCCCGATCGACGTCTACGTCGCCAACACCGGCGGGCCGCCGCGCTTCGAGGACCCCCTCGCGATCCCGGCCGGGGAGTGGGAGGCCGCGCACCGCGCGCTCGTCGTCTCGCCGATGCTGATCATGGCGCGGGTCGTCCCGGGGATGCGCGAGCGCGGCTTCGGCCGCGTGGTGGCCGTCTCGTCGAGCACGGCAGTCGAGCCGCTCGCCGGCCTGCAGCTGTCGACGGTCAATCGCCCCGGCCTGCTTGCGGCCCTCAAGCGGCTCGCGCGTGAGAACGCGGGCGCGGGCGTCACGTTCAACGCCGTGCTGCCGGGCCGAATCGCCACCGACCGCCTCGCCGAGGGCTACGGCGGCCTCGACGTCGCCGAGGCCGCCGCGCGCGATCAGGTTCCGGCGGGGCGCCTCGGCACGCCGGACGAGGTCGCCGCTGCCGCGGTCTTTCTCTGCTCGGCGGCGGCGAGCTACGTGACCGGCCAGTCGCTGCTCGTCGACGGTGGCCTGACGCGATCCTGGTGATCAGGAGTTCCGTTTACTTAAGTATTTTACTTGTGTATGCTTTCCTGCGTAAGTACACAAGGAGAAGGGAGGGCCGACATGACCGTCGAGCCCAACACGCAGGACAAGCAGATCACCATCGCGGTGCCGGAGGACCGCGTCGCCGAGTTCTACGCGGTCTACGGACGCTTCCTCGCCGGCTTCCCAGGTCGCCGCGGCCGCGGCCGCGGGCCCCCTCGGTGTGGCCACCACCGCCACCACGCCGAGGAGACCGCCGCGACGCCCGGCAGCGAAACACAGACGGCCTAGATGGCCGACAAGCAAATCACCGTCGCCGTGCCGGAGGAGCGCGTACCGGAGTTCTACGTCTGGTTCGCGAGCTTCCTGGCGGCGGAGGGCGGTGCCTCGCCGCCCTGGGGCGGGCGCCGCGGCGGCGGTCGCGGCGGCCCGCATCACGCCTTCCGCCAGCCGGCGCCGTGGTCTGCGGGGGACGGCGAGCAGGCCGCGTGGCTGTACGGCAAGCTCGCGCCGCCGGCGCGGGCGCTGTTCGACGAGCTGATCGACGTCCCCGGCCAGCGCCGCCCCGGCAACGAGATCGCGGCGCGGCTCGGCCTCGAGAAGGGCGCCCACGGGGTGGCGGGAATCCTCGCCTGGCCGGGGCGCTACTCGCGCAAGCTCGCCCGCGAGCTGCCGATCATGACCGAGGGCCGTCCCGACGGCGGGACCGACTACTACATGGAGCCCGCCGTGGCGGAGATCTTCGCCGCCGCCCGCGAGCGGGTGAGGCGCACGACGGCCGCCGGCTAGCGCCGCCGCGTCAGCCTTGGAGCAACGCAGCGAGCTCTGCCGCCGTTGCGTCCGCGCGCTCGAACACGTCGCCGTACGAATAGGCGAGGTGGTTGGAGCGTCGCCGCCGGGCGACATCGGTCTCGAAACCATCCCGCGTCGCGTGGAACCGATACGAGACGAGCTCGATGGAGGTCCCGCTGCGCCCAGTAGCAGTCGACCTTGTCGCCTCGACGGTCGATGTTCGTCCGGGGACGGGGGAGCCCGTGCGACTCGAGCAACGCGAGAAACCCCTTCTCGAGAACGCTCAAGACCGCGTCCGTGCCGAGCGCCCGGCGCAGCTTCGCCGCCCCCGGCTTGCCCGGGTTGCGCGCGATGCACGCCTCGACGTAGGCCGGCGTCACCCGGTGGCGGACCCACGCCTCGTGGCACGCTCGCGCGAGCTCCGCCGGCTGTGTCGTCGGCGCGAGGTCGAGCAGGACGCGCGGCGCGGTGGTGATCGGGATTCCGTCGAGCGTCGCGGTGTCGAGCGGGTGCAGCGCTCGGACCCTGTGGATCACGATCCCGGGCCGCCTGCGATGCGCCGTCGTAGGCACCGTCACCTCTGGGGGCGGCGCCGTGCCACGGATGATGGCCAGCAGGTGGGCGTTCGCCCGATGACTCACGCGCGCACCGCTGCCGGCGGCGAGGACCGCCGACACGTACGTGCCCTGCGCCGACGGATCGGGGTGGCCCAGCGTGTAGACGCCGAGGTGCTCGCGCCGCAAGCGCCCGTCGGCGACCCATCGCTTGATCCGGTGGCGGTCGATCCCCGCCTTCAGCAACTGTGTCGTCGTGATGCGACCTCGCTGCGAAGCCGCGATCCGAGCGACTGTGGCAGCCCGCGAGCGCATATAGCTCCTTACCTGCCACACGTTGCCGGTTCGCCCCCCGCGGAGGTGCGCGACGGACGCGCGTGGGCGATGCGCAGCGCGTCAGCGCGGTGCTCGCAGACCGAACGGCACGCGCACGCCCGGCACGCGCTTGGCCTGCACGACCCGCCGCCGCCGCCGCGCCGCCGGCAGCGCCCGCAGCGCGGCCCAGTAGGCGCGCAGCAGATGGCGCTCGCGCAGGATCACGTGGCCCAGCGCGAGCACCTCGTAGAACGCGATCCGGTGCAGGTCGCGGCGCAGATCGGGCCACGCGTCGTTCTTGGCCATCATCAGCAGGCGATTGCGAAACTGCAGCCGGCGGTGCGCCTCGGGCAACCCCGAGCGGGTCGATGGCGAGTAGAAGCGCATGTGCCAGCCGACCGCCCGCGGCTCGTACAGACAACGCCAGCCCAGCAGCCGGGCCCGCCATGCAAGGTCGACGTCCGAGGCCCACAGCTCGAGGTCCTCGTCGAACACCTCACCGCCCACCGCGCAGGCCTGGAGCACCTCGCGGCGATAGAGGACGCACGCGCCGTCGCCGCCGAAGACCTCGGCCGCGCGCAGGTAGCCGCTCGCGGGCTCGTCGTGGCCCACGAGGTTGTTCTTGCGGCGCCGGTCGATGACCATCCCGGCCGTGTCGAGGCGGTCGAGGCGGTCCTCGGGCGCCATCCCGGTGCAGCGCACGAGCCGCGGCGCCACCGAGCCGACCCCGTGCCCGTCCAGCCGCGGCCGGGCCGCCTCGAGAAAGCCGGCGTCCAGCACGCAGTCGGCGTTGAGCAGCAGCACCGCGTCGCCTTCGGTCGCCGCGATTCCGGCATTGATCGCCGCCGCATAGGAGACGCGCTCGCGCAGGCTGACGATGCGTGCGCCCACGGACTCGGCGACCGAGCGCGTCGCGTCGGTGCACGCGTTGTCGATGACGACGACGTCGGCGTCGGGCTGCGCCGCCGCCGCCGGCAGCGAGTCCTCGAGCAGGTGCGCCTCGTCGACGCTGAGGACGAGGATCGTCGTCCGCCGCGTCACAGCATCTCTTCGTACACCGCGACCGTGAGCGCGGCGCTCCGCGCCCACGACAGGCCGCGCGCCCGCTCGCGCCCGCGCCGCACGAGCTCGGCGTGGCGCTCGCGATCGCCGACGACGCGGCGGATCGCAGCCGCGATGTCCCCGACGTCGAGCGGGTCGAAGTACTCCGCGGCTTCGCCGCCGGTCTCCGGCAGCGCCGTCGCGCGGGCCGCCACGACCGGCACGCCGCGCGCCATCGCCTCGACGAGGACGAGCCCGAAGCCCTCGTACAGCGACGGGTGCACGAGCGCGTCGGCGCCGCGCATCAGCGCGTCCAGGCGCGCATCGGACAGGTAGCCGGTCAGCCGCACGGGCTCGCCGTCGGCGGCGGCGCGCACGCGGGAGGCCTCCGGGCCGCTGTCGATGCCGGCGAGCACGAGCCGGTGCGGCAGGCCCTCCTTGCGCAGCAGGTCGAAGGCCTCGACCAGCCGCAGCAGGTTCTTCTTCGGTCGCAGATCGCCGACGGCCAGCAGGTAGGGACCGTCGTTGGGCACCGGCTCGGCGCCGATCGGCAGCGACGGCGCGTTTGGCACGATCCGCACCCGCGCCTCGTCGACACCGTAGCGACGCACGACGTCGGCCGCGGTGTAGCCCGACACGCAGATCACGCGCTGCGCCGAGCGCGCCGCCCGACGCGCGAACGTGCGGTACTTCCACCCCGTGCGCTTGGAGAAGTCGTCGGGGAAGACCTCGAAGGCGAGGTCGTGGATCGTCACGACGCCCATGCAGGGCCGCGCGAGCGGCAGAAAGCAGTTGGGCGCGTGGACCAGGTCGACCTTCTCGCGGCGCAGCAGGCGCGGCAGCTCGACCTGCTCGAAGAGCACCTCCGGGCCGCGACCGTGGGCCCGCTCGATGATCCGGTACTCGATGCCGGGCCGCTCGGGCAGCGCGTCGACGAGCTCGCGCACGTAGCGCCCCCAACCGCGCAGCTGCGGGTCGAAGGCATCCCGGGCATCGATGGCGACGAGCGGCACGCGGCCAACGATGTCACGCCGCGAGGGGCGGCATCGGGCGGGTCTGCGTGCCCGGTCGCATCCTCGGGTCCGGCGGAGCGTTTGCACTAGGTTCCGGCCATGGGCGAGGGCCGTCTGCACCTCTTTCGCGCCGACGACGAGCGATCGCCGGTCGAGCGCGCGCGCCGCCTCGCGCTGCAGGCGGCGAGCCTCGCCCGCCTGCCGCGGCCGGTGGCGTCCTTCTGGGTCCGGGCCATGCGGCGCGCGCAGGCCGAGGGCGACACGTGGAGCATCGACGTCGCCTGCCGGCCCGCCGAGCTGCGCGTGCTGCTCGACGCGCTCGGCGACGCGCCGCGGATCGCGGAGATCGGCACCGCGGCAGGTTGGACGACGTGCTGCCTGGCGCTCGCGCAGCCCGGACGCGACGTGCATTCGTGGGACGTCGAGGCGCACCCCGAGCGCGAGCGCTACCTCGCCCTCCTATCGGCGGCCGACCGCGCGCGCGTGCATCTGCACGATCGCCCGGGCGGGCTCGGCCCGGCCGATCCGCCGGCCGTCGACGCCGTC
>DASZDB010000483.1:0-2555 GCA_035942495.1 Solirubrobacteraceae bacterium | reverse complement strand
CGATCGACAAGCAGCAGGCCGAGATCGCGCGCCTCGAGCGCTTCGTCGAGCGCTTCCGGGCGAAGGCGACGAAGGCCAGGCAGGCGCAGTCGCGCGTCAAGCGCCTCGAGAAGATCGAGCGCATCGAGCGCGATCCGCGCGATCGCGAGGCAATGCAGTTCCAGTTCAAGGCGCCCGAGCGCAGCGGGCGCGTCGTCTTCGAGATGACCGGCGGGCGCATCGCGGTCGGCGCCGACCCGAGGCGCGTACTGCTCGACGACGCCGAGATATGGCTCGCGCGCGGCGAGCACGTCTCGCTCGTCGGCCCCAACGGCGCCGGCAAGACGACGCTCATCGACACGCTGGCGGGCGTGCGACCGCTGGCGGCGGGCAAGCTCTCGACCGGGCACAACGTGAAGATCGGCCACCTCTCCCAGCACGCCGACGAGCTCGGGCAAGGCGTGCGTGGGGACGGTGCGCGGGCTCGCACGGTGGCCGAGGCCGCCGCGGTGCACACCGGGCTGACGCCGCAGAAGGCGCGCGCGCTGCTGGGCCGCTTTCTGTTCAGCGGCGAGGACGGCCAGAAGCCGCTCGACGGGCTGAGCGGCGGCGAGCGCCGGCGCCTGTCGCTGGCGATCCTCGTGGCCTCGGGCGCGAACGTCCTGATCCTCGACGAGCCGACGAACCACCTCGACATCGAGTCGCGCGAGGCGCTCGAGGACGCGCTTCAGTCCTTCGAGGGCGCGCTGCTGCTCGTCTCCCACGACCGGGCGCTGCTGGAGGCCGTCGGCACGCGGACCGTGGCCGTGGTGGACGGCGCGCTGCGCTCCTACGAGGGCGGCTGGCAGGAGTACGTGCGCGTGCGCGAAGAGAAGCGGATCGCCGAGCGGGCGTCGAAGAACGTGGGCGGCAGCCCGGCGAAGCCGGCGGGCAGGGCCAGCGCCGTGCCCGCGCCCACGGCCACGCCGGCGGCGAAGGCGACGTCGAAGCCGAAGAAGCCGAAGGCTGCGCGCGCGCCACAGCCGGCAGCGGCGTCCACCGGCGCCAGCTGCGCCGGCGAGCGGCTCGCCGCGGCGACGGCGGCGGCCGTGGCCGAGGGCGCCAACGGCGGCGGCGCCAACGGCTCGGCGAAGAGCGGGCTGTCGAAGAACGCGCGCCGGCGGGTGCGCGAGCTCGAGCGCGAGATCGAGCAGGCCGAGGCCGCGCTGAAGACGCTCGAGGAGGAGCTCGCCGACCCCGCGGCGTGGGCCACGGCCGAGGCCACGGCGCGCTCCACGCAGCGTCACGCGGCCGCCAAGCGCGCCGTCGAAGAGGCATTCGCGCGCTGGGAGGCGCTCGCCTCCTGACGAAGATCGTGAACGCCGCCGACGACCGACGCGGCGGCGAGTCACACGAGGCTGGAGAGCGCGCGACGTCCACCACAAACACCGCCGCGTTACGAGAACGACGCGATCGTTGCCCGCCCGGACGCTCGGCGGCTGGTTTGCGCTGCGGCGGCTCGTAAGCGCCCGGTCGTGGCGCGCAAGGTGCGATATCCGCACTCGGCGCGCCAGGACCGTGCGGCGCAGCACGGGATTGACGGCGCGCGGTGCGAAATCCGCGCTCGCCGGCCCGGGCGCGTCCCGATGCTCCGCACGCTGCGGACGTAGCTTCGGTCGCTGAAGTTGTTCCTCGCGCAAGAAAAGATGCTAACTGGCGCGTCACACGCAAGTATTCGCCGCACCTGCACAAGCCAAGCCTCTTGGCGAACCGGCGCCGGCCTGCCAACGTGTAGCCATGCCCTCAGAGCTCACGTGGGGCCGGCGCTTGCTCATGTGCCCACCCGCCCACTTCGACGTCTCCTACGCGATCAACCCGTGGATGGACCTCGCCGTCCCGGTCGATCGAGCGCGTGCCCAGCGCCAGTGGGACGCGCTCGTCGCGGGCCTGCGCGCGGCGGGCGCGGAGGTCGAGACGCTGACGCCGCAGCCCGGGCTGCCCGACCTCGTCTTCACCGCCAACCTCGGGCTCGTCGACGGCGACACCTTCATCCCGGCGCGCATGCGTCACTCCGAGCGGCGCGCCGAGCCGCTCCTCGCGGAGCGCTGGTTCGCCGAGCACGGCTACGCGATCCGCCACCTCGGCGACGACGTCGTCCAGGAGGGCGCCGGTGACGCGCTGCCGTTCGAGGGGACGCTCGTCGGCGCCTATCGCACGCGCTCGTCGGCGTCGTCGTATGTCGGCCTCGCGCGGATCGTCGACGCGCCGATCCTGCCCGTCGAGCTCGCGGACGAGCGCTTCTATCACCTCGACATCGTCTTCTGCCCGCTGGACTCGAGCAGCGCGCTCGTCGCCCTTGATGCGTTCGACGAGGAGAGCGCGCGCCTGATCCGCACGCTCGTGCCCGACCCGATCGTCCTCACGCCGGACGAGGTGGTGGCGTTCAACGCCAACGCCGTCGTCGTCGGGCGCACGGTCGTCATGGCGTCCTGCTCGCCGCGCCTGGAGCACGAGCTGCGCGCCCGCGGCTTCGAGCCGGTCGTCGTCGAGCTCGCGGAGTTCCTCAAGTCCGGCGGCGGGCCGCGCTGCCTGACGCT
>DASZDB010000482.1:0-2102 GCA_035942495.1 Solirubrobacteraceae bacterium | reverse complement strand
CGAAGATCATCCTGCGCTTCTGGATCATCGCCGCGATCTGCAGCGCGATCGGCTTCACGCTGTACCAAGCCTCGGTCGCCTGATGTCCGGGCGGCCGCGTCCGCCGCTGCCCGCGGGGCCATGGCTCGTCGTCGGTCTGGCCCGGTCGGGCGTGGCCGCGGCGCGCGCCCTGCTCACGCGGGGCGAACGCGTCGTGGCGGTCGACTCCGGCTTCACGGCGCCCGACGAGCTGCCCGATGGCCTGGAGGTGCGGCTCGCCACCGACGGAATGGCGTTCCTGCCGCACGCTCGCGCGGTCGTGAAGTCGCCGGGCGTGCCGCGCGAGGCGCCGGTCGTCGCCGCCGCCCGCGAGCGCGGCGTGCCGGTGCTCGGCGAGATGGAGCTCGGCTGGCGCCTGCTGCCCAACGAGTTCATCGCGGTCACGGGCACGAACGGCAAGACGACCACGGTCGAGCTGCTCGGACACATCCACCGCGAGGCGGGCGTGGCCGCGTCGGTCGCGGGGAACGTCGGAACGGCGCTCAGCGCGTTGGCGGGCGAGCTCGCCCCGGAGGCGATCGTCGTCTGCGAGGCGAGCTCGTTTCAGCTCGAGGACACGACGGCCTTCGCGCCTGAGGGCGCCGTGCTGCTGAACGTCGCGGCCGATCACCTCGACCGGCACGGCACCCTGGAGAACTACCTGACGGCGAAGCTGCAGATCTTCGCGCGGCAGGGCAGCGACGACGTCGCCGTCGCACCCTGCGGGCTCGGGGTCGAGGATCTCGGCGGCTGCGCGCGGCGCGTGCCGTTCGGGCCGGGCGGCGAGCTCGACGACCGCGCGGGCCATCTGTGGTGGGACGGCGAGCCGCTGATCGCGCACGACGAGATCCGCCTGCGCGGCGCGCACAACCGGGCCAACGCCGCCGCCGCGGCGGCGATCGCGCTCGCCCGCGGGATCGATCCGGACGCCGTACGCACAGGCCTGCGCACGTTCGCCGGCGTCGAGCACCGCCTCGAGGAGGTCGGACAGGTCGCCGGCGTGCTGTTCGTCAACGACTCGAAGGCGACGAACGTCGCTTCGACGCTCGTGGCGCTCGCCAGCTTCCCGGACGCCCGCGTGCACCTCATCCTCGGCGGCCAGGGCAAGGGCCAGGACTTCTCGGCGCTGCGCGGCAGGGCGCACGCGATCTACCTCATCGGCGAGGACGCCGAGCGCATCGGCGACCAGGCGGGCGGGCAGCCGTGCGGCGACCTCGCCACCGCCGTCGCGCGCGCGCGTGCCGCGGCCCGCCCCGGCGACGTCGTGCTGCTGTCGCCGGCCTGCGCGAGCTTCGACCAGTTCGCGGACTTCGAGGCCCGCGGCCGCGCGTTCCGGGCGCTCGTGCAGTAGCGCGCGGAACCCCGCCGGCCGCTGCGGTGTAGTGCTTGCGGTGGTGCACCCGCCACCCCCGACCGAAGCCGTCCTGCTCACCCGCGCCTGCGGGGGAGATCGCGACGCCTACGAAGAGCTCGTGCGCCTCCATCAGCAGATCGCCTTTCGCACCGCGCTCGTGCTGACGCGCGACGCGGCCGATGCCGAGGAGGCTGCGCAGGATGCGTTCCTCAAGGCCTGGCGCGCGCTGCGGCGCTTCGACCGCGCGCGTCCGTTTCGGCCGTGGCTGCTGGCGATCGTCGCCAACGAGGCGCGCAACCGGCGCCGGTCGGCGGGGCGCCGCGAGCTGCTGGCCGTGCGCGTGGGGGCGGAGGCGGGGACGGCATCGGCGGGCGGATCGCCGGAGCGCGCGCTGCTCGTCGCCGAGCGCGACGCGTCGCTGGCCGCCGCGCTCGAGCGTCTCGACGAGCGCGATCGCCAGGTGATCGCCTGCCGCTACCTGCTCGAGCTCAGCGAAGCCGAGACCGCCGCTGCTCTCGGCTGCCGCGCGGGCACCGTGAAGTCGCGCCTGTCACGGGCACTCGAACGGCTGCGCGCGCAGCCGGAGATCGGAGCCCTCGATGGCTGACCTGCACGACGCCCTGACCCGGATGGCGGGCGAGACGCGCTGGCCGCCGACGCCGGCGCTCGCCGAGGCCGTGCGCGCGAAGATCGAGGCGCAGCCGGAAGTCGGGCGGCGACGGGGTGCGCG
>DASZDB010000481.1:0-5211 GCA_035942495.1 Solirubrobacteraceae bacterium | reverse complement strand
CGAGACGCTCAGCGCGAGGATCGACGTGCCGCCGAGCACGAGCGCGAGATCGAGCGCCTTGCGCTGCAGCAGCGGCGGGCGCTGCTCGATGTCCCACGCCTCGTTGATCGAGTGGCGCAGCGCGCCCATCACGCCGCTGGCCGCGGCGAGCAGCAGCAGGGTCGTGAAGATCCCGAGGCTGCCGGCCCTCGCGAGCGCGTCGCCCACCGCCTTCTCGAGCTGCGGCCGATCGTCGCCGCTGGACAGCGGCACGTTGTCGAAGACGGTCTGGATGATCCGATCCTGCACCGCGCGGTCGTCGAACAGCACGCCGAACGCGGCCGCCAGCAGCAGGATGAGCGGGATGAACGAGAGGATCGCGAAGAAGCTCATCTGCGCGGCCGAGCGGTGGCCGCGGTCGTCGACGAACTCCAGCGCGGCGCGCTTGGTGATGACGAGCGTGCGCTCGGCGAACTGGCGGGCGCGAGCGCGTCTCACGGCGTGCAGGATGACGAACGGCCCGCCGGCGGGCCGCGTGGGGTCCGCGGCGCGCCCCGCATCCGCGGTCGCGGCGTCCTTGCTGCCGATGGCGCTGCAGAGGTGCCATGACGCTGCGGCCGGCGCCCCGCCGGCGGGAGCGTGGCGCGTTCTCGTTCGCTGCGAACGTCTACGCGTCAGGCTGCGCGGTACGCACGCCCGTCCCGGCGCAGACGCCGAGGCCGTCCTCAACGCACAGCCTCAGAGATGCCGTTCGACCACGCGATCGCGACGAACGGATACGCAAAGCGCACCACGCGTCGCGCGAGCGCACTACGACAGCGCGCCGGTGGCGCCCAGGCGGCCGCTCCCGCGGCGGCGCACCTCGCGCAGCGCGACCGCCAGGCGCCGCACTCCCTCGTCGAGCAGCGCCGGTTCGACGAGGCCGAACGACAGGCGCATGCTCGTGCGCGACGACTTCTCGGCCGTGACGGCGCCGCCGGGCAGAAACGCCGTGCCGGCGCGCAGCGCCTCGACGTACAGCGCGCGCTCGTCGACGGGGTCGCGCAGCGTCACCCAGATGTGGTTGCCGCCCTGCGGCACGTTCCAGGTCGCGTCGCCGGCGAGGTGGCGCTCGAGCGCGGCCACGAGCGCGTCGCGGCGCTCGCGGTAGACGGGCAGCGCTGTGCGCAGCAGCTCGGCGTGGCGGTCGCCCTGCAGGTAGGCCGCCGCGAGGTACTGCGGCAGGGCCGCCGTATGGATGTCGGCGTCGATCTTCAGCTGCACGAGGCGGGCGACGACCGGTCCGCCCGCGGCGATCCAGCCCAGCCGCAGCCCGCCGCCGATCGTCTTGGACATCGAGTCGACGTAGATGACGTGCGACGGTGCGTCGGCGCGCAGGCGCCGCCGCGGCTCGCCGTCGAAGCGCATCGTCGCGTAGACCCCGTCGTCGAGGACGAAGAAGCCGCGCGTGCGGGCGAGCTCGAGCAGCCGCTCGCGACGCGCCGGCGAGAGGTCGGCGCCGGTGGGGTTCTGGCAGGCCTCCTGCAGGACGACGAGCTTGACCTCGTGGCGGGCGAGAATGCGCTCGAGCGCATCGACGTCGGGCCCATCGGCGTCGATCGGCATCGGCAGCACGCGGGCGCCGGTGGAGTGCAGCGACGCCAGGGCGCCGGCGAACGTCGGTGACTCGATCACCGCGATGTCGCCCGGTTCGAGCAGCGCGCGCGCGACGAGGTCGATCGCCTGGCGCGCGCCGGTCGTGACGAGGATCTCGTCGGCGCTCGTGGCGTAGCCGGCGGCGCGGCCGAGCTCGGCGAGGCGCTCGCGCAGCTCGGGCAGCCCCTCGACCTGCAGGTAGTCGGTGATCGCGCGCGGGTTCGCGCTCGTGATCTGCGCCGCGAGCGCGGCGAGCTCGGCGGAGGGACAGAGCTCCGGGTCCGGGTAGCCGGAGCCGAGCGGGATCGCGTCGCCGGCCAGCGGGGCGTGCAGCGAGTCGCGCAGCATCTCGTCGGCGTAGGTGACCGGTCGCGCGGCGAGCAGGCCGATCTGCCACTCGTCGTCGCCGGTCGCCGCTCCCGTGGCGCCGGCCGACGGGGTCACGGGCACCCGCCGGCGCACGAACGTCCCGCGCCCGACGGCCGCCGTGACGTAGCCCAGCTCGGCCAGCCGGCGGTAGACGCGGACCGCCGTGAGGTGGTTGACGCAGACGTCTGCGGCCAGCGCGCGGGTCGCGGGCAGACGCTCGCCGGGCGCCAGCTCGCCGTTGTCGATGAGCGTCGCGAACAGCGTCACGAGCTGCTGCGTGATCGAGACCTCGCCATCGCGCTTGAGGTCAAACATCTTGAAGTTGTATGACATTGACATACCAGTGTGTGATCGTACAGTAGCCCCAGCTGTCGCACAACATCGGGACGAGGTCCAACATGTTGCACCATCTGGAGTACATGATCAACCGCTTCTATCTGCAACCGGTCGCGCTCGTGGAGCCCGGCCGCGAGCACTACCCGATCGCCATCCGCCGCGCCCGCGACAGCGACATGCCGCTGCTGCGCGACCTCGCCGCGGTCGACTCCGCCAAGCCGCTGGAGGGCCCCGCGCTCGTCGCCGTCGTCGAGGGGCGCATCTGGGCGGCGCTCGACCTCGACGGCGATCGCGTCATCGCCGACCCCTTCCTGCCGACGGGGCCCGCCGTCGAACTGCTGCGGCTGCGCGTCGCCCAGCTGCGCGCCACCGAGCGCCGGCCGCGGCGCACCCTGCTGCCGCGCTGGCTGGCCGGTCGCGCGCGGGCGTAGGCCGCGCTGAGTGCAGGGCGGCCTGCTGTCCTGACTCCGCGCTACCCCGCGCTACTCCACGGCGCGCCACGTGATCGTGCCGGTCTCGCAGCGGTTGATGACCGCGCCGGCAGCGTCGGTCACGACCGCCGTCACGCGGAAGGCGCCGGACGCGCGCGTGCGCCCGACGGTCCCGCGCACGACCGCATCCTCCTCCACGCGGGCGACCCCGGGGACCGTCAGCGAATCGACGTACGTGTGGCGGAACGTCCTGCGGGAGGTCAGCCGCAGCGCCTTCGTCTTGCGCGCGCCGAACGTCGTTCCGCTCATGTAGGTGATGGCGCTCGTGCACTGATCGGCCTCCGCGTACCACTCCACGTCCAGGCGCCTGATCGTCCGGCGGTCGCGCGAAAGGACGAACGAGACCGGCAGATCCTGTGAGGTCTGGCCGGCGTACGCAACGCCCTGCGGCGCCGACACCGCACGTCCGGGCGCCGCGGCGGCGACCGCGAACACCGATGACGCGGCGAGCGCCAGCGTCAGGAGCACCTTCATTTCCGCCTCCTCTGGATCGTCTGCGTGCACGCCAGTGTCCCGCCGAAGCGAAGCCTTAACCCCCGATGGGCGGACCGTGCCACGATGAACGGGTGCAATCGGCGCCACAGCCCGCGTACTCGATCGCCGCACTCGAGCTGCTCAACGACGTTCTCGCACAGGTCGACGGCGACCACGGCTCCGAGGAGTTCTACTCGCGCCTGGCGGAGGCGGTCTGCCGCCTGGCGCAGATGCGCCGCGCGGTCATCTTCCGCTACGACGACGCCCGCCGCCGCGTCCACGCGGCAGGCGCGTACGGGATCGCCCTCGACCGCCTGACGTCCGGCGAGATCACCGTCGAGTCGGCGCCGGTCGCGCGCCAGGCGCTGACCGAGGACCGCGTCATCGAGGTGCTCGGCGATCGCGGCCACGAGATCTCCGACGACTTCGCCGAGCTCGTCGGCGAGCATCCGGTCGTCTACGTGCCGATCGTCGCCGCGGGACGCTGGCTGGGCGTCATCATCGCCGAGCCCGAGGCGGGCGACGCGCCGCTGGACGAGCGTCACCGCGACCTGCTGTGGAACCTCGGCAAGACGCTTGCGCTCGCGTCGACGTCGCGCATCGCGACGACGGTCGGCGCGCGCGCGCGCGAGCTCGAGGAGCGCATCGACTTCGCCCGCGGCATCCACGAGGGCGTCGTGCAGCGGCTGTTCGGCGTCTCGCTCGTGCTGTCCTCCGAGCAGCCGCTGTCGGCGGAGGCGCGCGCCCGCTGTGCGCGCGAGGTGGGGGCCGCGCTCGGCGAGCTGCGCTCGGCCCTGCAGCGCCCGCTCGGCCGGTCGTCGGAGGCCACCGGCACGACGCTGCGCGCCGAGCTCGACCGCCTCTGCGCCGAGCATGCCGACCTCGGCCTCATCGTCGAAGGCCCGATCGTCGACGTGCCGGCGGCGCTCGAGCCGCTCGCGCAGTCGGTCCTCACCGAAGCGGTACGCAACGCGCGCAAGCACTCCGACGCGCGCCGCATCGTCGTGCGCACCCACACGCGCGAGGACACCCTCGTCGTCGAGATCGAGAACGACGGCGTGCCGCTCGAGCGCACGGCGTCGACCGGCGTGGGCCTGCGGCTCGCCGCGCTCGAGGCGCTGCAGGCGGGCGGGCTCGTCGAGTTCGGGGAGCGCCGGCCGGGCACGTGGGTCGTGCGGCTCGTCGTGCCGCTGCCGGGAGACGACGGGTCGTCGTGAGCGAGGCCGATGCCGATCGCCTCTGCGTCCTCGTCGTCGACGACCACGACGTCGTGCACTGGGGCTTTCGCACGATGCTCGGCGAGCTGGACTGGGTCGCGAGCTGCCTGTCGGCCAGCAACGGCGACGAGGCGCTCGCGCTGACGCGTGAGCACGCGCCGGACGTCGCGCTCGTCGACCTCTTCCTCGGCGAGGAGTCGGGGCCCGAGGTCTGCGAGCGGCTGCTGACCGAGCGCCCCGAGCTGCGCGTCCTGCTCATCTCGGGCGCCGGGCGGATCTCGCCGGCGACCGCGCGCGCCTGCGGCGCCAGCGGCTTCGTGCCGAAGGACTGGCCCGCGGCCGACGTCGCGCGCGCCGTGCGGATGGTCGCCCTCGGCATGGCGCTCTTCGAGCCCGCGGCGCCGCCCGCCGGCGGGGCGCTGACGCTCTCCGGCCGCGAGCGCGAGGTGCTCGAGCGCATCGCGGGCGGCGCGACGAACCGCGAGATCGCGGTCGCGCTGCACCTGTCGCCGCACACCGTGAAGGAACACACGAGCGCGCTGTATCGCAAGCTCGACGTGCGCAACCGCGCCGAGGCGGTGCAGAAAGCGCAGCGGACGGGGCTGCTGAACTAGCGGTCCTGGCGACGTTTCGGACTAAGCCCTTCGCCAACGGGTACAGCGCAAACCACTGTTGTTTGCCTATGGACCCCCCACCCGGGGGGTGCAGGT
>DASZDB010000480.1:0-6126 GCA_035942495.1 Solirubrobacteraceae bacterium | reverse complement strand
CGCAGTAGGACTGCGTCGTCGAGATCCCCATCTTGGAGATCGTCTTCAGCAGGCCCTTGCCGATCGCCTTGACGATGTTGCGCTCGGCGGCGTCGGCGTCGTCGACCTTCGGGATGCGGCCCTCGGCGACCATCTCGTCGATGGTGTCGAGCAGCAGATAGGGGTTGATCGCCTCGCAGCCGTAGCCGATCAGCGTCGCCATGTGGTGGACCTCGCGCGGCTCGCCGGACTCGAGCACGAGGCCGGTCTGCAGGCGCGTGCCCTCGCGCACGAGATGCTCGTGCACGGCGGCAACCGCCAGCAGCGACGGGATCGCGACGTGCTTCGGACCCATCTGGCGGTCCGACAGGATCAGCACGGTGACGCCGGCGGCGACCGCGTCGTGGGCGTCGTCGCACAGCTTGGCCAGCGCCTTGCGCATCCCGGCGGCGCCGTCCTCGATCGGCCACGTGATGTCCAGCGTGTGCGCGCGGAAGATCTCGTCGTGGACCATCCGCAGGGTCTCGAGCTCGTGGTTGCGCAGGATCGGCTGGTCGAGGATGAGCTTGTGGGCGTGCTCGGGCGTCTCGGCGAGCAGGTTGCGCTCGCCGCCGACGAACGTCGCCAGCGACATGACGATCGACTCGCGGATCGGGTCGATCGGCGGGTTGGTCACCTGCGCGAAGAGCTGCTTGAAGTAGTTGAACAGCGGCGGCCGGCGGTCGGACAGCACCGCGAGCGCGTTGTCGTTGCCCATCGAGCCGATCGGCTCGGCGCCCGCAGTCGCCATCGGGGCGATCAGCACGCGCAGGTCCTCCTGTGTGTAACCGAAGGCGAGCTGGCGCAGCCTCGTCGGCTGCAGGCCGGTCATCGTCACGTGGGCGGGCGCGAGGTCGTCGAAGTGGATCGTGTTGCGCTCGAACCACTCGCCGTAGGGGCGCTGGGTGGCGACCTCCTGCTTGACCTCCTCGTCCTCGACGATGCGGTGGCGCTCGAGGTCGACGAGGAAGAGCTTGCCCGGCTGCAGGCGCCCGAGGCGCTTGATCTGCGCGTTGTCGATCGGCAGCAGGCCGGCCTCGGAGCCCAGCACGACGAGGCCGTCGTGCGTCTCGACCCAGCGGCCGGGGCGCAGGCCGTTGCGATCGAGCGTCGCGCCGACGACCGAGCCGTTCGTGAAGGCCACCGCCGCGGGGCCGTCCCACGGCTCCATCAGGCAGGAGTGAAAGGCGTAGAAGCCCTTGAGGTCGTCGGGCAGGTCCTCGCGCCCGGCGTAGGCCTCGGGGATCATCATCATCACCGCGTGCGGCAGCGAGCGGCCGGCCAGCATGAGCAGCTCGAGCACGTTGTCGAACGTCGCCGTGTCCGAGTTGCCCGGCACGACGATCGGCATGATCTTCTGCAGGTCCAGCCCGAAGAGCTTCGAGGACAGCTGCGACTCGCGGGCGCGCATCCAGTTGACGTTGCCCATCAGCGTGTTGATCTCGCCGTTGTGGGCGATGACGCGGTAGGGATGCGCGAGCGGCCAGCTCGGGAACGTGTTCGTCGAGAAGCGCGAGTGCACGAGCGCCATCGCGCTGGCCATCCTCGGATGGCTGAGGTCCGGGAAGAAGCCGCGCAGCTGGTCGGGGACGAGCATTCCCTTGTAGACGATCGTGCGCGAGGAGAACGAGGCGATGTAGAGGTCCGGCCCGGCGGCGAGCTCGCAGATGCGGCGGATGACGTAGAGCTTGCGCTCGAACGCGTCCTGGTCGTTGTCGAAGCCGGGGCCGGCCTCGACGATGAGCTGGCGCATGACCGGCCGCGTCTCGGCGGCGGTCGCGCCGACGTGGTCGGCGTCGACGGGGATGTCGCGCCAGCCGAGCACCCGCTGGCCCTCGACGCGCACGTTGAGCTCGAGCATCGCCTCGAGCTTGCTGCGGCGCTTGTCGTCGGTCGGCAGGAAGCACACCGCGACGCCGTAGCGGCCGCGGTCGGGCAGCTCGAAGTCGACGACAGCGCGAAAGAACGCGTCGGGCAACTGCAGCAGCATCCCGGCGCCGTCGCCGGTGCGCGCGTCGGCGCCGGTCGCCCCGCGGTGCTCGAGGTTCTCGACTGCGCGCAGGCCCATGTCGACGACGTCGTGCGTCGGCTTGTTGTCCAGGCGGGCGACGAGCGCCACGCCACAGGCATCGTGCTCATAGCGCGGGTCGTAGAGGCCAGCGGCCTGTGCGGGCGGGGTCTTCGCGGTCATAGGAGTGCCTCCAGAAAGGCGGCGCGTGGCACTGTGAGGCGGAGGCACAAGGGTAGCAGCGGTCCGGCGCCGAATCTTCGAGGCATGAACGACGTTGCGCGACCCGTGACCATCCTCTCGACGGGCGGCACGATCGCCATGGCCGGCGCACGCGCGACGCCGGCGCTCGACATCGACGCGCTGCTCGCGACGATTCCGGCGCTCGGCGACGTACAGGGCCTGCGGGCGCGCGGGCTGCTCGCGCTGCCGGGCGCGCACCTCAGCGCGGGCGACGCGCTGGCGGTGGCACGCGCCGCGCTTGCCGAGACACGAGCCGGCCGCGGCGTCGTCATCACGCACGGCACCGACACGCTGGAAGAGACCGCGGTGCTCTGCGACGTGTTGCACGGAGGATTCGAACCGATCGTCCTGACGGGCGCGATCCGGCCCTCGAGCGCGCCCGGCGCCGACGGTCCCGCGAACCTGCTCGACGCCGTCACGGTCGCCGGCGCGACGCAGTGCGGCGACCTCGGCGCGGTGGTCGTCTTCGCGGGCGAGCTGCATGCCGCGCGCGCCGTGCGCAAGGTCGCCTCGCTGTCGCCGACGGCGTTCGGCTCGCCCGGCCGCGGGCCGCTGGGGACGGTGGCCGAAGGCCGCGTCCGCCTGTCGGCGAAGCCCGCGCGCCGAGCTCGTCCGCTGCCGGTGCCCGACGGACTCCGCGCGCGAGTGCCGATCGTGCCGACGTACCTCGGCGACGATGGCGCCGGGCTGCTGGCGGCCCTGCGCGATGGCGCCGACGCGATCGTCTTCGTCGCCTTCGGCGCCGGACACGTCTCGCCGCCCGTGCTGGGCGCGCTGCGCGAGGTCGCGGCCGCCGTTCCGGTCGCGCTGACGGTGCGGCCCGAACACGGCGTCCTGGCCCACGCGACGTACGGCTTCGAGGGCGCGGAGGGCGACCTGCGCGCCAGCGGTGCGCTGCCCGCCGCGGCACTGTCGCCGCAGGCGGCGCGCATGGTCCTGCTCGCCGGCCTCGGCGGCGGGTGCGCCCGAGCTGTGCTCGCCCGTGCGCTGGACATATAGAGGGCATTCGGTCCGAACGAGCCGATCGCGGCAGGCGGCTCTAAACCCCTGCGGCGCCTTCGCGGGCTATCCTCCGCAGGCGCAGCAACCGAAACCACGGCGCTGGCCACCCTCGGCGGATCGGGCGAAGAGTGAAACGCGATCTCGACGGGCACCATGGCGTCTGACGGTGCGAACACGCCGTCTCGAACACCCTGAAGAGGTGACCGCCACGCCCGACTTGGAGCTCAAGCTGCCGGCCCGCGCCGAGAACGTCGCGGTCGTCCGGCACGCCTTCGGCGGCTTGTCGGAGGCGCTGAGCGTCGACGAGCAGACGCTCGCCGACATCAAGCTCGCAGTCACCGAGGCGTGCACGAACGTCGTCATCCACGCCTATGAGCGCGACGACATCGGTGATCTCGAGGTCGACGCCACGATCGACGACGAGGTTCTGACGGTCATCATCCGCGACAACGGCCGCGGCATCCTTCCCCGTCCCGACTCGCCGGGGCTCGGCCTCGGCCTGCCCCTGATCGCGACGCTCGCCGAGACGCTCGAGCTCGGCAAGGACGGCGACGAGCACACCGAGGTGCGGATGACCTTCCGCCTTGACGAAGAGCACGACCTATGACGGAGATCGCCAACGAGGCGAGTGTGGGGCTCGCGAGCGGGCCGCTCGTCGCGCCGATCCTCGGCCGCGTGATCGGGATGCTCACCGCACGCGCGGATTGCCCGATCGATCGCCTCGACGATGCGCTGCTCGTCGCCGACGCGATCTCCGCCAAGGCCGGATCCTTCAGCGACGACGGGCGCGTGAACGTACGCGTCATCGCCCGCCTGGGCTCCGTCGAGCTGCAGGTCGGGCCGCTGCGCGCCGGCGGCGCCGAAGAGCTGGTCGCCTCCGCCGCCCTTCCTGGCGTGGGAAACGTGCTCGAACGGGTAGCGGACGTGCTCGAGCACCGGCGCAACGGCACCGGCGACTTCCTCGTCATCCGGCTCGCGTTCGATGCTCAGGGCCCCACGACCAGCGATCGACTGGAATTCGATGTCACCTGAGTTCGCGATCACAGAGCATCCGAGCGAGGGCGACCGCCACGTGCTCGCGGTGCGCGGCGAGATCGATCTCTTCACGGCTCCCGAGCTCAAGCAGGTCCTCGCCGAGTCGATCGAGAACGGCCGCGTACGGATCGTCATCGATCTCACCGGCACGACGTTCCTGGACTCGACCGCGCTCGGCGTGCTGATCGGCGCGGTCAAGCGCCTGCGCTCGCGCGACGGCGCGCTGGCCATCGTCAACACCGACGAGAACATCTCCAAGACCTTCGAGATCACCGGCCTCGACCAGATCTTCACGATCGTCGGCACGCGCGAGGAGGCGATCGAAGCGGTCGATCCCGCGCACGATCCCGCCGGGTAGTCAGCCGTCAGGCGCTCGCGCCGCCGCCCGCCACCCGCCATCCGCCACCCGGTAGCGTGGGCACATGAGCATCCCGGACCCGCAGGCGGCCCGCGAGCGCAACCGCGCGATCTGGGAGGCCGGCGACTGGGACCTCGTGGCGCCGCGGATCGAGCCCGCCGGGCCGCGCCTGCTCGACCGGCTCGGCGAGATCGGCGCGGGCGTCCGGCTGCTCGACGTCGGCACGGGCAGCGGCAACGCGATCGCGATTCCGGCGGCGCTCCGCGGCGCCGACGTCGTCGGCTCTGACATCACCGACGCGTGGTTCGACGCCGCCCGGCGACGCGCCGCCGAGGCCGGCGCGGAGGTGCGGTGGGTCGTCGGCGACGCGGTCGAGCTGCCCTTCGACGACGGCGAGTTCGATGTCGTCACGTCGACGTTCGGGCACATGTTCGCCCCCGACCACGACGCCGCCGCGCGCGAGCTCGTGCGCGTCTGCCGCCCGGGTGGCCGCATCGGGCTGTGCTGCTGGACGCCGGAGTCGCACTTCTCGCGGATGCTCATGATCGTCGCCGGACACCTGCCACCGCCGCCGCCCGGCGTCCGCCCGCCGGCGCTGTGGGGGTCGGAGTCGCACGTCGGCGGTCTGCTCGAGCCGCTCGGCGTGACGCTGCAGATGCGCCGCGAGGTGCTGTCGATCCGCGCCCCGTCGTCCGACCTGCAGCTCGCATTCTTCGAGAACGCGTTCGGCCCGTTCGTGACCGCGAAGGCCGCGCTGGGCGACGGCTGGCCGGCGGTCCGCCAAGACGTGATCGACTTCGTCAGCTCCGTCAACGAGGCCGACGACGGCACGCTGACGATCGAGTTCGAGTACCTCGAGACGATCGGGCGCCGCGCGGACTAGCCACGGCGCCGCGGCGCGCGCGCCGGCCGCGCACGGCGAACCGGGCGACGAGAGGCTACGGCCTCAGCGCTCAACCCTCCAGCAGGTCGAGCACCGCGTCCTCGACCGGCCCTTGGATGGCCGTCGCGCCGGCCTCCGCGGCGACGAGCTCGAGCGGGATCGTCTGGCCGTCGCGGTAGCGGTCGAAGATGCGCGGGTCGATGTAGGAGTTGCGCGCGACGGTCGGCGTGTTGCCGAGGTAGAAGGCGACCTCCTTGACGGCGCGGTTGATCGCGCGCTTGCGCTGATACTCGCTGAGGTGCTCGGGCCGGTTGACGGCGAGGCCGACGGCGGCCAGCACCGTCGCTCCCCAGGTGCGGAAGTCCTTCGCCGAGATATCAGCGCCGGTCGCCGCCTTGAGGTAGGCGTTGATGTCGTGTGAGCGCACGTCGACCCACATGCCGCCCTCCTTGTAGGCGAGCAGCTCCTCACCGCCGCCGCGGCGGCGCTTGAGCGTGCCGATGATCTCGGCGACCTCCGGGTCGATCACAGCCTGCACCCGGCGCTTGGACTCCTTGGCGATGTAGTCGAAGCTCACCG
>DASZDB010000479.1:0-3035 GCA_035942495.1 Solirubrobacteraceae bacterium | reverse complement strand
TCGAGGATCGCGAGGTCCGCGCCGAGCTTGGAGGCGAACTTCTTGTTGAGCTTGACGCGGCCGGCGTCGGGCGCCACGACGACGAGGTCCTGCAGCCCGAGGTCGCGGAAGTACTGGGTGAGGATGAACAGCGCGGTCATGTGATCGACCGGCTTGCGGAAGAAGCCCTGGATCTGGCCGGCGTGGAGGTCCATCGTCAGCACGCGGTCGGCGCCGGCGCGCTCGAGCATGCGCGCGACGAGGCGGGCGGAGATCGGCTCGCGCGGCGCGGACTTCTTGTCCTGGCGGCTGTAGCCGAACCACGGCGTGACGGCAATGACGCGGTGCGCGCTGGCGCCGACGGCCGCGTCGATCATCAGCAGCAGCTCCATGAGCGCGTCGTTGGGCGTCATCCCCTCGCTGGGGTTGGCGCACATCGGCTGGACGATGAAGACGTCGGCGCCGCGGATCGACTCGCCGTACCGGCAGTAGACCTCGCCGTTCGTGAACGTCCGCAGCGTGACGGGGCCGGGCGACACTCCGAGCTTGCCTGCGATCCGCGCCGCCAGATCGGGGTTCGCGCGCCCCGAGAACAGCATGAGGTTCTTGTCGTAACCGAGCTCGAGGCGGGTAGCTGGGGCCGGCTGCGGCTCGACCGTGGTCATCGCTGGAAGGATTCTAGGGCTTGTCCCGGCGCTTACGATCGGCATAGCCCTCGACGTTCGTCTGGCGCTCGCGGGCAACGGCGAGCGCGCCGGGCGGCACGTTCTTGGTGATCGCGGAGTTCGCCGCGGTGTAGGCGTCGTCCTCCAGCGTGACCGGCGCAACGAGGGTCGTATCGACGCCGGTATGGACGCGATCGCCGATCGTCGTGCGGTGCTTGGCGACGCCGTCGTAGTTGGCCGTGATCGTCGCCGCGCCGAGGTTCGTGTCGGCGCCGATGTCGGCGTCGCCGATGTAGGACAGGTGGGGCACCTTGCTGCCCGGGCCCACGTCGGAGTTCTTGATCTCCACGAAGGTGCCGGCCTTGGAGCGCTCGCGCAGGACCGTGCCGGGGCGCAGGTACGCGAACGGGCCGACGGTCGCCCGCGACTCGATCTCGGCGCCGACGACGTAGGAGTGCGGGATCGTCACCGCGTCGTGCAGCGTGGCGTCGATCAGCGTCGTCAGGGGGCCGACGGTGCAGCCGCGGCCGATCCGCGTGGCGCCGCGCAGGAAGCTGCTGGGCTCGATCGACGTGTCCTCGCCGATCACCACGTCGATGTCGATCAGCGTCGAGCCGGGGTCGACGATCGTCACGCCTGCGCGGCCGTGGGCCGCGTGGATGCGCGCCTGCGCGATGCTTCGAACCACGGCGAGCTGGACGCGGTCGTTGACGCCGAGCGCAAGCTGCGGGTCGCCGAGCTTGTGCGTCCTCACCAGGTGGCCGGCCTCACGCAGCGCGGGCAGGACGTCGGGCAGGTACAGCTCACCCTGGGCGTTGTCGGGGGTCATCGCCCGCAGCGTGGCGAGCAGCGCGGCGCCGTCGAACGCGAAGATCGAGCTGTTGACCTCGCGGATCGCGAGCTGTTCGGCGGTCGCGTCGCCGCCGACCTTCGTCTCGACGACGCCCTCGACGTGACCGTCGTCGTCGCGGATGACGCGGCCGTAGCCGCTCGGGTCGTCGAGCATCATCGTGGCCATCGTGGCGGCGGCCCGATGTTTGGCGTGCGCGCGCATGAGCCGCTCGATCGCCGTCGGGGTGACGAGCGGGACGTCGCCGGGCAGCACGAGGACGGCGTCCTCGGCGTCGATCTCCCCGGCGGCCGCCCGGACGGCGCCGCCCGTGCCGTCGGGCTCAGGCTGCACGACGCACGTCACGCCCTCCGGCAGCTCGCCCTCCAGCGTCTTGGCGGGCGAGTCGACGACCACGACGCGATCGGCGCCCGCCTGCAGCGCGGCGGCGATCGGCCAGGCGACGAGCGGGCGCCCGCACAGGGGGTGCAGCATCTTCGGGTGCTCTGATCGCATGCGCGTGCCTTGGCCGGCGGCGAGGATGACGGCGGTGAGAGAGGGCATAGGCGTGATCCTAGGGCTAGTCTTTACCTGGGCCCAGTGCCCGATTTACTGAGGAGTGGTGTAATGGCAGCACAGGGCTCTTTGGAAGCCCGAGTCCAGGTTCGAGTCCTGGCTCCTCAGTCGCCTTACGTCCGGTAGCTCTGCGAACATGTGTTCGTGCCGCGTTACTCGGAAGACAGGGCGAGGGCCGCGGTCGGCGCCTCGCTGAGCTACGCCGAGACCCTGCGGCGGCTCGGGCTCTGCTCGACTGGTGGCAACTGGCAGACCCTTCGCATCTGGATTGATCGATGGGGCATCGCGACCGACCATTTCGATTCGCGCGCCGCACAGCGCGCAGGTCTACGACGTCGACCCCGGCCGCTCGAAGAGGTCATGGTCGAAGGCTCCACCTACAGCCGCAACCATCTCAAGAACCGCCTCTACCGCGAGGGGCTGAAGGCGCCTCGCTGCGAGGTCTGCGGCCAGGGCGAGTTGTGGCGCGGCCAGCCGATGAGCCTGATCCTCGATCACGTCAACGGGCGCCGCGACGACCATCGCCTCGAGAACCTGCGGATCCTGTGCCCGAACTGCGCGGCGACGCTCGACACGCATTGCGGCCGCAAGAACCGCCTCGAGGTTTCGGATCGCGAATGCCTGCGCTGCGGGCGCCGATTCACGCCGCGCTTTGCGCGACAGCGCTACTGCTCGCGCGAGTGCGGAAGACGGGCGCCGCGGCCCAACCGCGGTGTGCCGAATCCAGCGCTGCGCCGCGCCGAGCGCCCGCCGCACGACGAGCTCCTGCGCGAGATCGCCGCGATGGGCTACTCCGCTGTCGGTCGCAAGTACGGCGTCTCCGACAACGCGATCCGCAAGTGGGCTCGCCAGTACGACCGCGAGGCGCCGCCCGATGCGACGTCGGCGTAGATCAGTCGAAGCGAAAGAACGTGCCGACCGGCTCGAGCTCGTCGCGCTCGATCTTCGGCACGGCGGCGGCGAGCGTCTCCGCGAAGGTCGCGCCG
>DASZDB010000478.1:0-1540 GCA_035942495.1 Solirubrobacteraceae bacterium | reverse complement strand
GTTCGAGGGCAACCACGCGCTCGCCGCGCAGCGGCTCATCTACGCGCGCGCCGCGGACCCGCCGAACACGACGGTGCTGCGGCTGCTGACGCTCGCGTTCTGGCAGGCCGGCGATCTCAACGCCGCGGGCCGCTGCGTGCGCGACTGGGCGCGCAACGAGGACGACCGACCGGCGCCGCATCGCTTCGCGGCGCGCATCTACGAGGACATGGGCGCGATCGACCTCGCGGCCGAGGCGGCGCAGCGCGCCGTCGATCGCGGGACCGGCGACGCCGACGCCTGGGAGCGCCTCGGGCGCCTGCGCCTGCGCCTGATGGATCGCGAGGGCGCGATCGCCGCGCTGGAACATGCCCGCGAGCTGCTGCCGTCAGTTGACGGGCTGCTCGACCTCGCGCTCGCCTACCACCTTGCCGGCGATCTCGGCGCCGAGGTCACGGCCTGCGAACAGGCGACGCTGATCGACGGCGAGAGCGCGCCGGCGTGGTCGCGCTATGCGCATGGGATGGCGCGCACCGATCGCATCAGCGACGCGATCGACGCCTGCGACCAAGCGTTGCGGCTGGCGCCCGACGAAGAGGTCGCCGGGCTGCTCGAGCGCCTGCGCGACGAGCTGCCGCGCGTGCTGCCCGCGGCCTAGTGTCGTGAGTCGCCGCCGGCGACGAAGGCCTCCTGCGCGGCCATGCGGTGCTGCTCGCGCAGGCCTTCGAGCTGCTTCTCGGCCTTGGACTGCAGGTCAGCCATCTGCTCGGGATCCAGGCGATCGTCGTGCTCGGCGAGCCGCCCGAGTGAGTCCCACAGGCCGAGCTTGGCCTGGACGCCGCCCCGCAGCCCCTCGATCTCGAGCACGCGGCTCAGCGGAGAGTAGCTCGTGAGCTGCTCGTTGGGCTTCAGCCGGCCGACCCTCTCGGCGACCTTCGCGCCGGCGATCTTGAGCGACGGCGTGGACACGCCGAAGCGGTCCATCACCTGCTCGAGCATCTCGACGTCGCTGTCGATCTGCTGCGCGAGACCGAGGAGGAAGTCCTCGTAGGGGGTGCCGGCGTTCTCTTCGGCGAGGCGGTGCGCGAGGTCTGAGCCCATCGCCGCGCCCGCGCGGTGGTCCTGCAGGTACGTCTCGAGGTAGTCAGTCGTCGTCGCGCTCATGGTTCGGCCCTACCCCAGCAGCGCGCCCGTTACGCGAGGCGACCGGTCCGACGCGCGCGGTACGGTCCCGAACCATGCGTCTGATCGTCGCCCGTTGCGAGGTCCGCTACAGCGGCCGCCTGACCGCCGTCCTGCCCCAGGCACTGCGGCTGCTCATGATCAAGGCGGACGGGTCGTTCATGGTCCACGCCGACAGCGGCGGCTACAAGCCCAGCAACTGGATGACGGCGCCGACCGTGATCGAGGAGGAGGGCGCGCCGCTGACGCGGATCGTGGTGCGCAAGCGCGCCGGTGCGACCGAGGACCGCCTCGAGATCGACATCGCCGACATCGTCAGCGACGTGTGTCACGACATGGGCGAGGCGGCGGCGCTCGAGAAGGACGGCGTCGAGCGCGA
>DASZDB010000477.1:0-3427 GCA_035942495.1 Solirubrobacteraceae bacterium | reverse complement strand
AGTCTGACCTGCGCCTCAAAGCTCAGGCGCCGTTCGAGCACGTAGCCAGACGCATCCAGCGCGAACCAGATCGGTCAGGAGCAGCGGCTCCGGACGGGCCAGGCCGCCGTGGCGCGGGCCGCCATCTCGGGCGGATCGCCCGTGAGATGGCGAATCACGTTCGTGTCGAGAAACGCGGCCAGTGCCGGCTCCTGGCGCGCTGGATGCGAGTGCGACGCAGGACGCCGTCCCACGCGGTCCCGCGTTTGCCGGCGGGGACTGCGACCGAGCCCGCCAGCTCGAGGAAGTCGCGACCCGCGCTGAGGCGGTCGACCACGCCGCACAGCGCTACGGCGTAGCGCGCAAACGTCGAGAAGGGGGCGCTGCCTCCGAAAACGGCGCAAGAACCGGTGGTCGTGGCGCGCCCGGTGCGGATATCGCGCGCGGCGCGCCCCGACTGGCCCGTTGTTGGTCCTGGCGGGTATCGCTTCCGCGGCCACCGGAGTCAGCGGCCTCCGTCAGGACGCGCCATTTCCTGCGCGGTCCGCACCGGACGGAGGATTCGCGTCCTGGGGCGTGGATCTCGCGGCCGCAGAGCCGACGAGCGGATTCGAACCGCTGACCCCTTCATTACGAGTGAAGTGCTCTACCAGCTGAGCTACGTCGGCATTCGCGGGCAAGGGTAGCTCAGGCTCCGCGCGGGGCGGTCAGCCCACGACCACCACATCGAGGACGCGTGGACCGTGCACCCCCTCGACGCGCTCGAGATGAAACTCGCGCGGCCCGTCGCCGTCGTGGACGCCTGCATGAGGAAGGAGTTGTCGGCGGCCACGCAGACCTCCGCGCGGGTGGCGATCACGTGGCGCCGCTTGTCCGTCAGGATCGCGCGCGAGACGTCGGCGTTGTTGACCGCGAACGTGCCGCCGAACCCGCAGCACTCCCGCGCGTCCGCGAGCTCCACCACAGCGGGCGACCGCCGACGTCGAGCAGCCGCAGCGAATGGCACGTCGGGTGATACGTGACACGGTGCGCGAACGTCGCGCCGTCGTCCTCGACGCGCCGAGTTCGTCGACGAGCAGCTCGGAGAGCTCGAACACGCGTGGCGCGAGCGCCGCGACATCGCTCGCCAGGCGGGCGTCGCCGGCCGCGTCGTGTCGTTGAAGCAGGTGACGAAGCGGGCGATCCGCGCGCGCCGGCGTTCTACCGCAGGCGCGGCCCGCAAACCGGACTCACTGCGGGCGGGCGGCGGCGCCAAGCGCTCGCCCGGCGGCTCGGACCTGCTCGAGCGTCGAGGCGGTCCAGACGCCCGCCAGCCCGGCGCGCGCCGCGGCGTCGTCCGACAAGCGGCTCGTGCCGACGACCGCGTGGATCGGCACGCCCGCGGCGCCCGCGCGGCGCACGAGCTCGCCGACGATCTTGCCGCCGAAGCTCTGTTCGTCGAGGCAGCCCTCCCCGGCCACGACGAGCTGCGCCGCGCGCATCCGCTCGTCGACGCCGAGCGCGTCGAGGATCGCCGAAGCGCCGGCGCACAGCTGCGCGCCGAACGCCGCCCACAGCCCCCCGGACAGGCCCCCGGCGCAGCCGCCGAAGGCCACGCCGCGAGGATCGCGCGGCAGCGTGGCCGCAAGCTGCGCCAGACGCTGCTCCAGCCGCGCGACCGTCGCCGCGTCGGCGCCCTTCTGCGGGCCGAAGATCTGCGGCGCGTCCTCGAAAGCGGCCTCGACGTCGCACAGCACGCGCAACCGCGCATCGCCGATCCCGCCGCCGGCGCGGATCGCGGCGATTGCGCCCGCGCCACCGTCGGTCGTCGCGCTGCCGCCGACGGCGACGAGGATCTCGCGCGCGCCGGTGCCGGCCGCCGCGAGGATCAGCTCGCCGGTGCCGGCGGTGGAGGCGCGCCACGCGTCGCGCTCCTCCCGTGTGACACGAGCGAGGCCCGACGCCTCCGCGGTCTCGACGATCGCGGTCGCGCCGCCGTCGACGAGCCCAAACGCGCAGTCCACGCGACGCCCGAGCGGATCGCTCGCCCGGACCTCCACGAGCTCGCCTCCCAGCGCGTCGACGAGCAGCGCGAGCGTCCCCTCGCCGCCGTCGGCCACCGGGCATTCGTCGGCGTCCCAGCCCGCTTGCGCGAATCCTTCCGCGAGCGCGCGGGCCACGGTGGGCGCAGCGAAGGTCCCCTTGAACGAGTCCGGTGCGACGAGGGCGCGCGGTGCCATCGGCGCCAGACGCTAATCGACCTCATCGCGAAGACCGCGACGGCCGCCGCCGCTTTGGGACATCATCGCCGGGTGCTGATCGGCGACGATGGGGTGCCGAGCTTCGACCTGCAGTCGCACTCGACGCGCAGCGACGGCGCGCTGGAGCCCGCCGAGGTGGTCGCGCACGCGGCCCGGGCGGGCGTCCGGCTGCTGGCGCTGACCGACCACGACACGGTCGACGGCATCGACGAGGCGCAGGCGGCCGGCGCCGAGCACGGCGTGACGATCGTGCCCGCCGTCGAGATCTCGGCCGTCGACGAGCTCGGCGAGGATTTCCACGTCCTGGGCTACGGCTTCGACCACACGGACGCCGGCCTCGCCGCGGCGCTCGCTCGCTGGCGCGCCGACCGCGCCGCGCGAATCGACCGCATGGCCGACCAGCTCACGCTGCTCGGCCTGCCCCCCGACCCCACCGAGATCGAGGCGCGCCGCGCCGCCGGGCTCCCGGTCGGCCGCCCGCACCTCGCGAACGCCGTGATCAAGGCGCACGGCGAGCGCCTGCGCGCGGACGGCCTGGATGAATGCTCGGCGTTCCTGGAGGCCTACCTCTGCAAGGGCCGCCCCGCCTACAGCCGGCGCACGACGCCGACGGTGCCCGAGGCGATCGACGCGATCCACGCCGCCGGCGGCGTCGCCGTCTGGGCCCATCCGTTCTGGGATCTGGCCGGCGAGGACGACGTCATCGGCGCCCTCGAGCGCTTCGGCGCGGCGGGCCTGGACGGCGTCGAGGCGTTCTACGCCACGCACGACGCCGACCAGACGCGACTGCTCTGCGCCTCAGCCGCGCGGCTGGGCCTCCTGACGACGGGATCGGCCGACTTCCACGGCCCCCAGCACAGCCGCTTCTCGCGCTTCCGGGCGTTCGAGCTGCACGGCTGCGCGCCGCGGCTGGGCCCGATCGCCGCGGTCGGCTGACGCCTACCGGCTTGAGCGCCGCGGCGTGACGTACGCCAGGCGCACCATCACGCGGAAGTTCAGCCTCCGGACGCTGCGCGGGCGGGGGTACTGCGAGGCCACGCGCAGAACCCTGCCCTGAGCCTCGCGGATGCGCTTCGTGCGCCGGTCGGGCCGGTAGACGATCCCCACGCTGCAGCCGGCACGGCGGATGAGCCTGCGCGCGCCGAGGTACGTGCGCCCCTTCAGCGTCGGCACGACGCAGCGCGTCCGGCGTGGGGCGGTGCCAGCCG
>DASZDB010000476.1:0-1533 GCA_035942495.1 Solirubrobacteraceae bacterium | reverse complement strand
AGGTGTTCAACGACACCGACGACGACGCGCTATGGCTCGTCGTCGGGTCGCCGGTCGAGCTCGCCAACACGCTCGAGATGACGGCCGCCCAGCTCGCGCAGCTGTACCCGGAGGGCCCGCGTGCGCTGCCGCCCGAGCTCGCCGGCGATTGACCGGGGCGGCCGCGTCGCGTCAGACCGACGAGCCGAAGCCGACGGACACGACCATGATCAGCACGATCACTGCGACGATGGCAAGAAGCGCGAATCCGATGTACGAGACGTCCATGACGGTTCCCCCTGGTTGTTGTCGACGTTCGTCAGCCCCCTACGGCGTCTTCGCGCGCATAGATCACGAAGCTGGCGCGCGCCCGTTGCCCGGCGCACGTTCCGTCGCGGCCTATGGACGCGACGGGAAGACGAAGCGCGTGGCGTCGCGCGGGAACTGCTGCCAGCTCAGGACGCGCGCGGGCCGCAGGCACCACACGCCGCTGCTGCTGTAGCTCGCCGGCTCCGGCGCATAGCCGTACTTCTCCCGCGACGCTCGCGCCAGGCCGTCGGCAACCGCAGCATCGGGAAACAGCCACTCGCAGGCTCCCTCGACGATGACCGCGCTGGCGGCGTCCTCGAGGTGCAATGCTGCGCGCGGGTCGTGCGTGAGGTTGCGGTGCTTGACCGTCCGGGCGCTGCCGCCGAAGAAGCACGCGTCGACAAGCCAGATGCCGTCGACCGGGACGACGTGCGGGCGCCCGTCGGGCCGGACGGTGACCAGCCAGAAGTGGCGGGCGGCCACGAGGCGCGCGCGGACGGCTTCCCACGTGAGCGCCACCTCGGCCCGCCCGTACTCGACGGGAAGATCGAGCAGTTCGACGATCGGCGCACTCGCCACGCCACGGGCTGATACCAGATCGGCGCTGCGCGCTTCAACACGGCCCGAACACGCGGCGCGCGCTTGTCGAGGCGACCGTGGCCTGGCAGGCTCGCGCCATGACCCATCCGATTGTCAGCACCCCCCGGCTGGAGGCCGCGATGGAGCGCATCCGTCCGATCGCTCTCGCCCTGCCGGGCGTCGTCGAGCGCCGGTCGCACGGATCCCCGACGTTCTTCACCGGCGAGGGGCGCAAGGCGCGCACGTTCGCGTCCGTGCACGACGAGCGCGAGTGGCGCGAGGGGCGGCTGTGCCTGTGGGCGGCCGCGCCCAAGGAGCTACAGGAGGCGCTGATCAGCGGAGCGCCGGAGCGCTTCTTCGTGCCGCCGTACGTCGGTCATCGCGGCTGGGTCGGCCTGCGCCTGGACCTGCCCGAGGTCGACTGGGACGAGGTGGCCGGCGTGATCGAGGACGCCCACGCCTACGTCGAGGACCGCTGACCACCGGCCCGACGAGCCGGTGTCGCGCACGGTGTGCGTATCCGCGCTCGGCGCGCCATCACGACGTTCACAGAGCGTTCATCGAAGCGACGTGCTCGGGAAACCACGCCACAACAGTCTGCGAAGCAGTGCAGACCACCCCGACCCCGTGCCCGTACTGTGGCGTCGGCTGCGGCCTGCTGGCCGA
>DASZDB010000475.1:0-4304 GCA_035942495.1 Solirubrobacteraceae bacterium | reverse complement strand
GAGCAGCACGCAGTGGCGGCCCAGGCGCACGTAGCCGCCCGGCCCGAACGCGAGCTCGACGTGCCCGCCGGCCGTGGCGCCCGCGGCATCGCGCAGCGTCCTGCGGGCGCCCGGGCCGATGACGAGCGCCCGCGCGGAGCGGCGCGCCGGCGCGGCGGTGCTCACCCCGTGCCCGACCCCGCGCCCCCCGAATCGAGCTCGGCGGCGAGGGCGATCGTGGCAGCCCGAAACGGCTCGATCGGCTGGTGTGCGACCCCCGCGCCGATCTGCCCGACGCCGTCTGAGACGTGCAGCACGCCGGTGGTGATCTGCGGTGCGATCCCGAGCTCGCAGACGAGCCGCGCGGCGATGCCGACCGGCGTGGGCGCGGAGTCCATCGACGGGATCGTGAAGCGTGTCGAGCGTCCCGCGCAGATCTCTCGCAGCCGCGCGGGGCGGGCGATCGCGTCGGCGGCGTCGCCGCCGAAGAACGCCGCGACCGCCGGCGCGGCGCCGACCGCCATGCCGCCCAGGCCGACGCACTCGATCACCGCCGAGTCGCCGATGTCCTTGGCCTTGTCGGACTCGTCGTAGCCCTCGCGCAGCAGCGCGTCGGAGACCGGCGGCGAATCGGCGGTGAACCAGCGCCCCGGCATCGACGACAGCTGCACACCCACGTCGGTGCCGTTGCGCGAGATGAGCGACACGACGCTCGCGCCGGCCACGCCGGAGCCCGCCAGCAGCGTGCACTTCGAACCGGCCATCGTGAGGCTGAGGAAGAAGTGCCAGTTCGTCGAGAGAAAGCGCGCGGCCTGCTCGCCGCCGAGCGCCGCGAACCCCGGGAGCAGGTCGCGGATGAGCAGGTTGCCGGTCGCCTGGCTGCGCATGTGCAGCTCGTCGCCCTGGTGCAGGCCCTGCGCGGCGAGCTTGAAGATCTCGATCGGGCCCTGGTGGTCGATCAGCCGGCCCATGAGCGGCCCGAGGTCGTCGCGGAAGAAGCGCAGGCGCTCGATCGCCTCGTCGGCGTCGGTGCCGAACCACAGCGTCTTCCCGGCGCCCTCGTTGAACGTCGAGAAGGCGCGTGCCCCCGACGCCTCGTCCTCGACGACCCAGACGGGCATCGACGGCGAGCAGACGCCGGTCATCGCGCCGACGTGGTTGTTCTGGTTGCCCGAGGCCAGGCCGATCGCGCCCGTCTCGATCATGTTCCGGGCGCGGTCGCGGTCGTCGGCCCAGCCCTCGAACAGGCAGGCGGCGACGAGCGCGCGGCGCTGAGGGTCGGCGAGCCGGTGCGGCTCGATCGGCGGGCCGGAGTGGATGAGCGTGCGGCCCTCGGCCAGCACCGGCAGGACGTCGCGTGCCGTGGCGACGCCGACGGCGCGCGGGCTGCACGCCTCCATCCGCTCCACGACCTGGGCGTTGGCCCGTGCGACCGTGTGCGCGTGCGCGCCCCAGAGGCGCTCGAGTGCGCCGACCGCCGCCGGATCGCCCGATGCCGGCGGTCGCCAGTCGACGTCGACCACCGGCGTGTCCTGGTCGCGGATCGCGTCGCCGAACGCCAGCAGCCCGACGTTCACGACCTCCACCTTACGCAGCACCGCCTGATCAAGCGTCACGTCGATCCTCCGATTCCGAGTGGTCTACTAGGGTCGCGCGGGTGTCCGACGTCCATGCGCTCGCTGCCGCGGTCCGCGATCTGCCGGCCCTGCACGCCAAGCGCGACCTGCAGCTCTTGCGCCGCCTCGGCGGCGTCGGCGACGGCGACGACGGCGCGCTGATCGCTCACCTCGACGAGTGGATCGTGCTCTGCGGCGAGGCGATCCTGCCGTCCTTCGTGGCCGCGCAGCCACGTGCGGCGGGCGCCTCGGCCGTCGTGACGAACGTCTCCGACGTGCGCGCGATGGGCGGCCGTCCGCTCGCGATCCTGGACATGCTCGTCAGCCCCGACGAGGCTCATGCGCAGCTCGTCCTCGAGGGTCTCGCGTGGGCCGCGGAGCTGCTGGGCGTCGAGGTCGTCGGCGGGCATCTGACGATCGGCGGCCCGGCATCGCTGTCGGCGACGTGCACCGGCATCGCGCGCACGCCGCTGCGCGCCGCGGCGGCGCGACCGGGCGACGTGCTGCTCGCCGCGTTCTGCCTCGAGGGGCGGTACATGGGCGACGACAACGACTTCTTCACCTCGCTGCGCGACCGCGCGCCAGACCGCCTGCGTTCGGACGGCGACGCGCTCATCGAGGTCGCCGAGCAGGGGCTCTGCCACGCCGCGCGGGACGTGTCGATGCCCGGGGCCGCCGGCTCGCTGCTGCAGCTGCTCGAGGCGGCGCGCTGCGGCGCGACGCTCGACGTCGACCGGCTCCCGCGCCCGCAGGCCGTGTCGATCGAGCGCTGGCTGCGAACGTTTCCGAGCTTCGGCTTCCTGCTCGCATCGACACCCGACAACGCCGAAGCCGCGCGCGCGGCGTTCACCCGGCGCGGGCTGGCCTGCGAGGCCTGCGGCGGGTTCGAGGACTCACGCAGGCTCGACCTGCAGTCCGGCGCCGACCGGGCGACGGTCTGGGACCTCGCCATCGCGCCGCTCACCGGCCTCGGTGATCCGGGCTGAGCTCGATCGCCATCGGCTGATGCTCGACGCCGAGCATCGGCGCCGGTTGGCCGTCGCAGCGCCAGCCGAGGCGCTCGAAGAAGCGCACGTTGGGCACCTGGACCCGCGCGACCATGCGCCGGCCGCCGCGCTCGCCGGCGGTGCGCACCGCGAAGCGCACGAGCATCGCACCGAGCCGCAGCGCGCGCTCGCTGGGCAGGACCGCGAGCCGGTCGCCCTTCCAGAGGCCGTCGTCGGCCAGCGGATACAGGCGCACGGCGCCGACGACGTCGTCGCCCGCGAGGCCGATCGCGTGCAGCGTCGCCGCATCGTCGTCGCGCCCGTCCCGGTCGTCGTCCTCGAACAGGCCCTGGGCCTCGACGAACACGCTGCGCCGGATCGCGAAGTGCGCCGCCAGCTCGGCCGGGCCGCGCACCAGCGCGCAGACCGGGACGAGGCGGTGCTCAGGAAGCCTGGACGGCGCCGAGCTCGAAATGGCCACCGTTGGCCTCCTTCTCGAAGACGCGCTCCCACGCCGACAGCCCGGAGCAGGCCTGACAGCGCGCGCAGCCCGCTGCGGCCTCCGCGTGATCGAGCCCGTGCTCCGCGAGCATCGCCGAGACGCTGCGGTAGATCGCCGCGACGTAGTCCGGGTCGGGCGTGGGGGTGTTCTCCATCAACGTCCCGCGGACGGGCCGGATCGGCACGACGAAGGGGTAGACGCCCATCTCGATCGCCCGCCGGCAACCCTCCTCGATGAGCTCGGGGCGCTCGCCCATGCCGAGGATCACGTACGTCGTGACGCGCCCGCGCCCGAAGACCTCGACGGCCTTCTCCCACGTGCGGAAGTAGCCCTCCACGCCGCATTGCGCCTTGCCGGCCGCCACGCGCGCGAGCACGTCGGGGTCGAAGGTCTCGATGTGGATGCCGACGGCGTCGACGCCCGCGCGGTGCACGTCCTCGATCACCGACAGCTGGTCGGGCGGCTCGAACTGCACCTGGACGGGCATCCCGCAGGCGTCCTTGATCGCCGCCGCGCAGCGCGAGATGTACAGCGCGCCGCGATCGCGCCGGTTGATCGAGCCCGTGGTGAGCGTCGCGTCGACCGCTCCGTCGAGCTCATGCGCCGCGCTGCAGACCTCGGCGAGCTGCGCCGGCGTCTTGACCGGGATCGTCTGCTCGCCGCGCGTCAGCTCGATGCCGCAGAAGCCGCACTGCTCGTGCGTGCCCCAGTAGATGCACTTCTGCACGACCGTCGAGGCGATCGAGTCGAGGTGCAGCAGCGCGATCTTCCAGTACGGGATCCCGTCGGCGGTCTGCATGTCGTAGATCTTCGGCCGGCGCGGCAGCCCGACGACGCCGACGAGCTCGTCGTCGCGAAACAGCGTGGGCTTGGCGCCGTCGAGCTGCAGCGTGTACGGGGAGCCGTCGACGTACTCGGCGTGCTGGGGGACGGTCAGCGGCAGGCCGCGGACGTACAGGAACAGCGCGTCCGACGGGCCCGCGCCGCCGCGGCGGCCGGGCGTGCCGTCGCCGCCGACGACGCGCACGCCGAAGGACTGCAGCTCGACGAGCAGCCGGCGGTCGTCGAGCGACAGGGGCCCTTCGATGACGCGCGCGTCAGCCACGGTTGTCGTACAGGTTCTCGAAGTTGCGCCAGAACACGTTGTCCTTGAGCTCCTGGGAGATGTTGCGCACGCCGTTGAGCTTCCAGTACTCCGAGTCGAAGTCCGACCACGGCTCG
>DASZDB010000474.1:0-3696 GCA_035942495.1 Solirubrobacteraceae bacterium | reverse complement strand
GCGAGCGCGATCGCCGTGAGCACCGGGCTGAGCAGGACGAGCAGGAACGTCGCGCCGACGAGGTCGAACGTGCGCTTGACGAAGAAGTCGAAGCCCTCGAAGACCGGCGGCTTGAGCTCGAAGAGGGGCACGGCCTCGCCGGGCACGAACTCGGCGCGGTGCACGAGCAGCTCCATCGTCGACGGCGCGATCCGCACCCGCACCCCGGCCCCGTGGGCGATGTCGACGAGCTCGACGGCCTGCGGCTGCGGGAAGTCCGGGTCGGCGATGATGACCTCGTCGATCCGGTAGCGGTGGATGACCTGCGCCAGCTCGCCGAGCGTGCCGAGCGACAGCAGCCCGTTGTTGGGACGCGGCGTCAGCGAGATGAAGCCGACGACGTTGCCCGTCGGGTGCGCGGCGTCGCGCAGCGCGTGGCCGACCGCCTCGATGTGCTGGCCGCTGCCGACGAGCACCGCGCGGCGCTGGTAGCCGGCGGCGCGCAGGATCTTGCCCGTCAGCTTCTCGTAGCCCAGACGCAGGAGCGAGACGTAGACGACGGCGAAGAACAGCGAGCCGTAGAAGATGTAGAACGAGCTGAACTCGTGGCCGCTGGCGACCGCGTAGACGAGCGCGACGAGCGCCACCTGCGCCAGCGAGGAGACGATGCGCGACATCCCGGGCCGCTCCCCGCGCGACGCGTACAGGCCGGAGCGCGCGAACAGCAGCACCGTCAGCAGGCATGCGAAGTCAAACAGCTCGTCGGTCGCGGCCGCCTGCGCGCGCATCTGCCAGACGCCGGTCAGGATCCCGGCCTTCAGCCACAGCGCCGTGAGGATCGCCATGTAGACGCCGATCGCGTCGAGCATGAACAGCGTCCCGACCCGCGTCACGCTGCGCAGCGTGTCCAGGCGCAGCAGGAAGGACAGGACCGGCGGGCGCTTGCGCCGGACGTCGCGTCCGGACAGCGCGAACTCAGGCGCCGGTGCCCCGTCCGTCGCCTGGGATACGCCTTCCCGTGGCTTCTCCGTTGTCGGCATCCTCTGCTCTAACGCCTCACGATTGCAGATGTTCCGACGTCGCGCCAGCGCTGGCCGCAGAACCTGTTCGGCGCGTTGTGTCCAGCCGTGAGATCAGGCGCCCCCGCGTCCCACGAGGACATCCGCCCCCGACGCCTCGAGCGTGCGCGCGAGGCCCTCGTGCAGCTCGACCTCGGGCTCCCAGCCGAGCAGGTCGCGCGCCAGCGTGATGTCCGGCTGGCGCACCTGCGGGTCGTCGGTGGGCAGCGCCTCGAAGACGATCTCCGAACTCGACCCGCACACGTCGATGACCTCGTGGGCGAGCTGCAGCAGCGTGAACTCGTTGGGGTTGCCGATGTTGATCGGGCCCTGCCGGCCGGATTCCGCGAGTGCGATCATGCCGCGGATCAGGTCGTCGACGTAGCAGAACGACCGCGTCTGGCTGCCGTCGCCGAAGACCGTGATCGGCCGGTTCTGCAGCGCCTGGCGCATGAACGTGGGGATCGCGCGGCCGTCGTGCGGGCGCATGCGCGGGCCGTAGGTGTTGAAGATCCGCATGATCGCCGTGTCGACGCCCTGCTGGCGGTGGTAGGCCATCGTCAGCGCCTCGGCATAGCGCTTGGCCTCGTCGTAGACGCCGCGCGGCCCGATCGGGTTGACGTGGCCCCAGTAGGTCTCGTCCTGCGGATGGACCTGCGGGTCGCCGTAGACCTCGCTCGTGGAGGCCAGCAGGAACCGCGCGCGATGCTTCTTCGCGAGGCCGAGCGTGTGGTGCGTGCCGTAGGAGCCGACCTTCAGCGTGTGCAGCGGCAGGCGCAGGTAGTCGATCGGCGAGGCCGGCGAGGCGAGGTGGTAGACGAAGTCCACGGGCCGGTCGACGAAGTACGGCTCGACGATGTCGCACATCAGAAACTCGAACTCCGGCACGCGGATGTGGTCGATGTTGCGCAGCGACCCGGTCTCCAGGCTGTCGACGCAGACGACGTGATGACCGCGGCGCAGCAACTCGTCGCACAGATGCGAACCCAGGAACCCCGCGCCACCGGTGACAAGGCAGGTGGCCATGGCGTGCACTCTATCGGCGCACCCCGGACGGGACGGGGATTGGTTTAGCGCTTGCGCGCGGCGCGCATGTGCTTCTTCTTGAGGTCGGGCATGATCACGACCAGCCCGTCGGAGCGCTTGTGCGCATAGCCCCAGACGACGAGTCGCTTCGTCACGACCGGGCAGCGCTTGCAGCGCGGGTTGCTCTTGCAGCACTTCTTCTTCGGCTTGACGAGCAACTTCATTAGGCGAGCCTAACGGGTCCGACCAAACGCGGGTACAGTTTGCGCCATGCCAGCCCAACCTTTTGTCGAACGCCTCAATGAGCAGATCGGCCACGAGTTCGCCGCCTCACAGCAGTACCTCGCGATCGCCTCCTACTACGACGACGAGACGCTACCGCGACTGGCGTCGTTCTTCTACGCCCAGGCGCTGGAGGAGCGCAATCACGCGCTGATGATGGTCCAGTACCTCCTCGACGCCGGCGCCCCCGCCCCGATCCCAGGCGTCGCCGCGCCGCAGAACGGCTTCGCGGACGTCGTCGAGCCCGTCGAGCTCGCGCTCGCCCAGGAGATCCGCGTCAGCGAGCAGATCAACGCGCTGACCGGACTCGCCCGCGAACACGGCGACTACACGAGCGAGCAGTTCATGCAGTGGTTCATCAAGGAGCAGATCGAGGAGGTCGCGTCGATGAACGACCTGCTGAAGGTCGTCCAGCGCGCCCGCGAGAACCCGCTGCTGGCCGAGGAGTACCTCGCGCGCGAGGCGCCGGGCGACGAGGGGGCGGACCCGACGGCCCCGCCGGTCGCCGGCGGCGCCCTGTAGTCGGGCACCCGCGCCGGCACGCCATACTCGCGCGGTGCTCGGCCGCACCCTCAGCGCCGCCGCCCGCGTGCGCGCCCGTCTCGGATCGGCGACGCCACCGCGCGAGGAGCTCATCGCCCGCCACGCGGCGGGCCGCTCGTTCGTCGACGTCGGCTGCATGTGGACGATCCACGGCGCGCTCTGCTTCGCGGCCGAGGCCGCGGGCGCCGCGAGCGTCACCGGCGTCGACGTCATGGGCGCGACGGATCGCTTTTGCGCCGAGGTCGCGCGACGGGACTCGAAGGTGCGCTTCGTGCAGGGCGATCTGCACGACCCGGCGACCGTCGCCGCCGTCGGCCCGCACGACGTCGTGTGGTGCTCGGGCGTGCTCTACCACGCGCCGCACCCGCTGCTCACGCTCGAGCGCCTGCGCGAGCTGACCGGCGCCACGCTGCTGCTCGCGACGGAGACGATCGCCGAGACGCCGGGCCGGCGCGACACGTGCGTCATCGCCCCGACGCGGGCCGAGCACCCCAACGCCGAGCCCGCCGAGCGGCCGGGCGCGGGCTACGGTCCCTGGTACTGGGGGATCTCGCCCTCGGCGCTGCGCACGATGCTCAAGCTCAGCGGCTTCGACGTCGTCGAGGAGCACCGCACGCCGCTGCACGCGACGGTCGTCGCGACGCCGCTGTGAGCTCGGGGTTGCCCGCTACGCGCTGCGCTCGGGGCGCGTGCCGAGGGTGACCGTGACCGTGCGCTCGTCGCCGCCGCGGCGGATGCGGATGTCGACCTCGTCGCCGGGCTTGCGCGCGCTGATCGCCGTCGAGACGTCGGTCGAGCGCGACACCTC
>DASZDB010000473.1:0-3008 GCA_035942495.1 Solirubrobacteraceae bacterium | reverse complement strand
TTCAAGATCCCCGACGCGCGCAAGGAGCCGGTCAAGTACCTCTGGTTCGTCGGCGACTTCGCGTCCTTCGACGAGCGCTCGCAGGAGGCCTCGCGCCGCATCGCGCGCATCCTGCACGGCGCCGGCGTGAGCTTCGGCATGCTCTACGAGGCCGAGCGCAACGCCGGCAACGACGTGCGTCGCATCGGCGAGGAAGGACTCTTCGAGCTGCTCGTCGAGCAGAACATGGAGGCCTTCGCCGGTGCCGAGTTCGAGGCGATCTTCACGACCGACCCGCACTCCCACAACACGTTGAAGAACGAGTACTCGGAGTTCGGTGAGATGAAGCCGGTCTATCACTACACCGAGCTGCTGGTGGAGCTGATCGAGGACGGCACGATCGCCGTGCCCGAACCGGTCGGCTCGAAGGTCACCTACCACGACCCGTGCTACCTGGCTCGCTACAACCGGATCACCGACGCGCCACGCCGGCTGCTCGAGGCGGTTGGCGCCGAGCTGCACGAGATGCCGCGCCACGGCACGAACACGTTCTGCTGTGGCGCCGGCGGCGGACGCATCTGGATGGACGACTCCAGCCTCGTCGAGCGGCCGAGCGAGATGCGCGTCAAGGAGGCCGCCGCAGTCGGCGAGCTCGACTACTTCGTCGTCACCTGCCCGAAGGACCTCGCGATGTATTCCGACGCGGCGGTCACCGTCGGCAGCGACTTCGAGGTGCTGGAGATCTCGGCGCTGGTCGAGCGGGCGATGGGCAGCGGCACTGAGGCGCCGCTTCCCGAGCGGGCGGCGGCGTGACCGAGAGCTCGTCGCGCGAGCACGACCCGCTCGCCCGTGCGCTCGCGGCGCGGCTGCGCGACGCCGTCGAGGCCGCCGACCGGATGGCCGGCTTCGCCTTCGACGCCGGCCCGGGCGCCGCGCCGCCGCCGACCCTCTGCGACGGCGAAGAGCTTGCCACTGCGCACGATCTCGTCCTCCGCGTGTTGCGCGAGACGGGCGACAGCGTGAACTTCCGCATCATCGCGGCGGCGGCCGCGCACGAGGACGGCGCCTCCACGAAGTCGCTGGCGTTCGACCTCGGGCTCACCCCCATGGCGCTGATCGAGCGCACGCAGGCGCTGATCCAGGTCGGCCTCGTGGCGCGCGACCTGCAGCGCGACGCGATCCGCACGACGCCCGCGGGCGAGGGGATGCTCGAGCTGGTCTCGACGCTGGAGGCCGACGTGGCCGGATGGCTCGCCAAGCGCAGGCGGCGGTGACCGCATGCCCGTTCTGTCCCGAGCGGGGCGCCCGTACGGAGGTGCACCGCCACATGGTGGACGCTCACCCGGATCAGATCGAGGCGTGGACGGATGCCAACACCGGCCGCATGCGCTATCGCGTCGTGTGCCCGATGTGCGGCGCCGACTACGAGCACCGCGTCAAGCCGCGCAGCACCGATCCCACGTTCTTGACCACCTTCGCCACAGAGGTGCGGATGGTCGGCTTCGACATGTTGCTTAACCACATAACCGCCGAGCACGAGGAGGGATGAGCCGCCATGGCGACCGTGAATCACTGCAACCTGCCCGATGATCTGCACTACCTGGTGGAGAAGCACGTCTGGGCGCGTCAGGAGGACGGGCTCGTCATCGTGGGACTCACCGACGTCGCGCAGAACCTGGCGAAGTCGATCATCTCCGTGACGCTGAAGAAGACGGGCCGCAAGCTCGCGAAGGGCAAGAGCCTCGGCACCGTCGAGAGCGGCAAGTGGGTCGGCCCCGTGCCGGCGCCGGTCGCGGGCGAGATCTCCGAGGTCAACGACGCGCTGACCGCCGATCCGGGGCTGCTCAACCGCGACCCCTACGGCGAGGGATGGGTCGCCAAGCTCGTCGCCGACGACTGGGAGACCGACTCGGCCGAGCTCGTCACAGGCCAGGCCGGCCTGGACAGCTACAAGGCCTTCTTGGATGCAGAGGGCATCTCGTGTCAGGAGGACGAGGGGGAGGCCGACCCGGGCGCGCCCGGCGCCGGCGAGGCCTGAACACGCATGCAGGTCCACCACGGCTGCGCGATCCCGGAGGAGTACCTCTACGACGTCGAGCTGAACGTCTGGATCCGGCTCGAGCAGGATGGCAGCGCGCTGCTCGGGATGACCGACGTGGCGCAGACCATGTGCGGCAAGATCGTCGCGATCACCTTCAAGCCGGTCGGAACAAAGGTCCGCCGCGGCCGCACGCTGGCGGTGATCGAGAGCGCCAAGTGGGTCGGCCCGTTCCGCAATCCGCTCACCGGCGAGGTCCTGGCCACGAACGAGGCGACGTTCGAGGCCGACGGGCTGATCGCCAACCGCGATCCCTACGGGGACGGCTGGCTCGTGCGCATCGCGCCGAGCGCGCTGGACGACGAACGCGACAACCTGGTCGACGGGCAAGCCGCGTTTCCGCTGTACCAGGAGATCATCGAGCGCGACGAGATCAACTGCATGCGCTGCGCGGACTGATGGCGCCGGCGGTCGCCCTGCTCACCCGCGACCCGCTCGTGCAGCAGCGCGTCGTACGGCTCGCCGGGCGGCTCGGCCTGGAGGCCCTGCAGCTGCGCTCCGCCGACGGGGAGCCCAGCAGCGTCGCGCCCGCCGGACTGCTCGTCGAGCTCGAGCTCGACGGCGCGCTGGACGCGCTGCGGCGCTGGCGCGAGGCGCACGACCAGCTGATCATCGTCGGTTTTCTGACGACGCCGGAACCCAGCTTGTGGACCGACGCCGAGCAGGCGGGGGCCGATCTCGTGACCACGCGCGGGCGCGCCGACCGCGAGTTCGGCCGTCTCGTCGCCGATCACCTGTCGGGTGCGCGCCGCAGCCGCCGCGTGCGTCTGGCGCCCGAGCAGGACTTTGCCGGGCGGCTCGGCTTCGTCGGGCGGATCGAGGACACCCCGAGCGGTCCGGTCGCCGTCTACCACATCGGCGGCAAGCTCCATGCGATCTCGGACGTCTGTCCGCACGCCGGGGCGTCGCTGTGCGAAGGCGAGCTCGCCGG
>DASZDB010000472.1:0-3917 GCA_035942495.1 Solirubrobacteraceae bacterium | reverse complement strand
GGCGCTCGCGCCGTTTCTCGTCGTCAGCGCAGTGCCGGCGCTCGTCGATCCGCTCCTGCTCGCGGCGTGTCTGGCGGTCGGCGTGGCGTCGAGCGTCGTCCCGTACGGGTTGGAGCAGGTCGCCATGCGGCGCCTGCCGCGTGCGCGGTTCGCCCTGCTGCTCGCGCTGCTGCCGGCGACCGCGACGGTCGTGGGCGCGATCGTCCTGGCCCAGGTCCCCGGCCTCGTCGAGAGCGGCGGCATCGCGCTCGTCGTCATCGCCGCCTCACTTCGCAGCCACGCTGAGATGTGACATCGCACCTGCCGCGAGGTGAGTACACAACTTCCGCTTTGCCTGACGGTTACAGTTCGGCGAGACAGGGACATGGAGGCCGGAGCGCTCAGAGCACCCGCCGCACTCAACCGGATCTCGGTCACGGGGCCTTTGCTGCGGCTTCGCTCCGACGAGCAGCTCGTCGCCCTCTTCCGCGCCGGCAACGACGCCGCCTTCAGCGTCATCCACGATCGCTACCGCCAGCGGCTCTTCGTCTACGCGCGCCAGATGCTCGGCGGGTCGCGCCAGGACGCCGAGGACGCGTTGCAGGACGTCTTCCTGCGCGCCTACTCGTCACTGCGCGTCAGCGACAATCCGGTCTCGCTGCGCGCCTGGCTGTACCGCGTCGCGCACAACCGCTGCATCGATCATCTCCGCAAGCCGGTGCCGCCGGCGATCGACCTCTTCGAGACCTCCCGCCGCCCGCTGCACGACCCGACGATCGAGGCCGAGCGCCGCGAGGACCTGCGGCGGCTGATCGAGGACGTCCGCCGGCTGCCCGAGCAGCAGCGCTCGGCGCTGCTCATGCGCGAGATGGACGGGCTCAGCTACGCGGAGCTGAGCGAGGCGCTCGGCGTCTCGCTGCAGGCCGTCAAGTCGCTGCTCGTGCGCGCACGGATCGGTCTCGTCGAGGCGATCGAGGCGCGCGACACCGCCTGCGCGCAGATCCGCACCGACCTCGCCGATTCCTTCGACCGCGGGGTGCGGGCGAGCGGGCTTGCCCGCAGGCATCTGCGCGACTGTCGCGCCTGCAGCGAGTACCGCAGCCAGCTGCGCAGCGTCCGCGCCGGGCTCGCGGCGCTGTCGCCCGGTCCCGGCCCGCTCGCCGCGGCGCTCAAGCTGCTCGGCCTCGGCGGTGCGGCCGGTGGCGGCGCGGCGTCGAGCGGCGCGGCCGCAGGCGGTGGCGCGATCGTCGTCGCCGGCGGTGGAACGGCGGCGAAGGTGACCGCGGTGGTCTGCTGCGCGGCGCTCGCCGCCGGCGGCGCGGCCGAGGTGACGCACAAGATCATCGAGCCGTCGAAGCCGGGCGCCGGCAGCGGCGCCGGCGCGGCGCCGAAGGTGCCCGCCGCGGCGGCAGGCGCGATTGCCTCCCGACGCACGGGCAGCAGCGCAGCAGCGGCAGCGGCAGCGGCAGCCGGCGCGCTGGTCACCGGCGCCACGCGTGACGCCGCCGGCGTGGACGGCGCCACAACCGAGATCGCGCGCAACACGACGTCGCCGACGCGCGCGCTGGAGCCGGCCGCGGCGACGCCCGCCGCCGGTGACGCGGACGAGGTGACCGGCGGAGCCGCCGCGCCCGACGAGGAGGACGGCTTCGGCCACGGGGTCGACGGGCTGACGCCGCGCTCGGAGATGCCCGCCGGCGGCTCTCATGCCGCGGCGCAGCAGGCCGAGGGCGGCGGGGCGACGGCGCCTGCCGCAGATCCGCCTCGCGCGCAGGTCAGCCCGGCCGTTCCCTCCGCGCCGTCGGCCGCCGCGGCCGAGGCCGCGCCGCGATCGTTCAAGTAGCTTCGTCGGCATCGACCGCTACCTGGCCACACTTGACCACGAGACGCTGCTCGTGCGCCGCGGCCGGCGCTCGGGCTGCTTCACGATCGTCGCCGTCCACTCGACCGCCCGGGGGCCCGCGCTCGGCGGCTGCCGGCTTTGGCACTACGCCGACTCACGCGCCGCGGTGCGCGACGCGCTGCGCCTGTCGCAGGCGATGACGTTCAAGTCCGCGGTCGCGGGGCTGCCGCTCGGGGGCGGCAAGGGCGTGATCATGGCGCCCGATCCCGACGTGGCCGGCGTCCAGTCCGGCCGTGCCTGGCGCACGGACGCGCTGCTGGACTTCGGCGACACGGTCGACTCCCTCGGCGGCAGCTATGTCACGGCGGAGGATGTCGGCACGTCGTCGCGCGACATGGAGACCATCGCGCTGTCGACACCCCACGTGACCGGGCTCTCGCGCCGGCTCGGCGGCTCGGGCGACCCGAGCCCATGGACGGCGCTCGGCGTGCAGGTGGGGATCGAGGTCTGCTGTGAGCGGGTGTTCGGGACGCCCTCGTTGGCCGGCCGCACGATCGCGATCTCCGGCCTGGGCAACGTCGGCGGCCGCGTGGCGACCGCCTGCGCCGAGGCCGGCGCGACGCTGCTCGTCTCGGACATCGACCCGCGCAAGCGGGCCCTGGCCGACAGCTTGAGCGCCCGCTGGGTCGAGCCGGAGGAGGCGCTGTCGGCGCCGGTCGACGTGCTCGCGCCGTGCGCGCTCGGCGGCCTGCTCGACCACGAGAGCGTGCTGCGCCTCGGCGCGCCGATCGTCGCGGGCGCGGCGAACAACCAGCTCGCCGGCGACGAGATCGCCGGGTTGCTCGTCGAGCGCGGGGTCCTGTGGGCGCCGGACTTCGTCGTCAACGCGGGGGGCATCATCAACATCTCCGTCGAGCTCGAGGAGAGCGGCTACGACCCGCGCCGCGCGGGCGAGCGCGTGCGCGGGATCGGCTCGACGCTCGAGCGGATCTTCGACGACGCCTCGGCGCGTGGCGTCTCGCCGCTGGACGCGGCGATGGTGCTCGCGCGGGCGCGGCTGGCGGAGGCCGAGGGGGTGGGCTGAGGATCGCTCGTGGCGCGCTCGCCCGGCGCCGGTGGGTCTGTCGGCGCCGTCGTCGATCCGGCAGTTGTGCAGGCCGGTTGCCGACCTCACACCACCGGTCGCAACCCGCCCGCGGGCGGCCACGGCACCCGCTCGACGCCCGCGGGCAGGCGCCCCTCCTCCTCGAGCTTGCCGAGATGCGCGGCGAGCGTGGCGGTCGCGGCGAGGCGCAGGCTCGCGGGCGCGTCGTCCCAGACGCGGTCGAGCAGCTCGTCGGTCGCGCGCAGCCCCGCTTCGAGCGCCGCGAGGAGCCGCCGCTCGCGGTCGGCGCGGTGGTCGAGGTAGCGATCCAGCAGTGCGGCCGGGTCGGTCACCGGCGGCCCGTGGCCCGTGCAGAGCAGCTCGAGGCTCATCGCACGCAGGCGCCGCAGCGCCGCGAGATAGCCGCGCAGGGCCCCGGGGTCCGGCGCGACGAAGACGCTGCTCTCGGCGAGTACGGCATCGCCGGTGAAGCAGACCGCGCCGCAGACGAAGGCGAGGTGGTCGGTGGCGTGGCCGGGGGTGGCGACGACCTGCAGCGGGCCGAACGCGTCGCCGTCGCCGAGGACGACGTCCGCCCCCTCCCATCGCGCCGCGCCGACCGGGACGCCGCCCGCGCCGTCGCGCACAGCGGCGGCTGCTCCGGCATGGTCGCCGTGGTCGTGCGTGAGCGCGATGCCGCCCGCGCCGCCGCGCCGCGTGACCTCGGCGAGCACCGCCGCGACGTGCTCGTCGAGCTGCGGTCCCGGATCGACGATCCAGCACGGGTCGCGCCCCACGATCCACGTGTTCGTGCCCGTAAGCGTGAACGCCCCGGGGTTGTCGGCGTGCACGAGCGCGACGTCGAAACGCTCCAGCGTCATGCCGCGCAACCTTACGCCGGAGGCGGACGCGGGTGCGACCGCGCGGCGGCTCAGCCCGCGGCGAGCCGGTAGACCGGCCCGCTGAGCGACACGACGTAGACGCGGCCGCGCGCGTCCTCGCCGAAGGAGG
>DASZDB010000471.1:0-1986 GCA_035942495.1 Solirubrobacteraceae bacterium | reverse complement strand
GCTTCAACGCGACGCTGAAGCTCGCCGAGGGCCTCGGCGCGACGATCCACACCTGCCGCCTGCCGCATGCGCCGCATGCGCTGCGCGCCTACTACGTGCTCGCACCGGCCGAGGCGTCGTCGAACCTCGCGCGCTACGACGGCGTGCGCTACGGCGCGCGCGTCGAGAACGGCGGCCTCGTCGGGATGTACACGAAGACCCGCAGCGAGGGCTTCGGCACCGAGGTCAAGCGCCGCATCATGCTCGGCACGTACTCGCTGTCCAGCGGCTACTACGACGCCTACTACGGGCGCGCCCAGCGCGTGCGCACGAAGATCGCCGAGGACTTCCGCGCGGCCTTCGCGGACTTCGACTTCGTCGTCACTCCGACGTCGCCGTCGGTCGCCTTCAAGCTCGGCGAGAAGACCGCCGACCCGCTGTCGATGTACCTCAACGACTACTGCACGGTGCCGATGTCGCTTGCCGGGATCCCTGCGATCTCGATCCCCAACGGCCTGAGCGAGGGGCTGCCGACCGGTTTTCAGCTCGCCGGACCGGCGTTCAGCGAGAACGCCATCCTCGACGCGGCGTTCGCGCTCGAGTCGGCGATCGGCTTCCCGAACCTCGCGCCACGGGCCGCTCGGAGAGCGGCGGCATGAGCGAGTTCGAGCCGGTCATCGGGCTGGAGATCCACGTCCAGCTCGCGACGAGGACGAAGATGTTCTGCGGCTGCGCGCTGTCGTTCGGCGAGCCGCCCAACACGCGGACCTGCCCGGTCTGCCTCGGCCTGCCGGGCACGCTTCCGCGCGCCAACGCGCAGGCGATCCACTTCGGGCTCATGATCGGCCTCGCGCTCGGCTCGGATCTGGCGCCGCGCTCGATCTTCCACCGCAAGAACTACTTCTATACCGACCTGCCGAAGGGCTACCAGATCAGCCAGTACGACGAGCCCCTGTGCCGCGGCGGGCAGCTCGGCGACGTGCGCATCCACCGCGTGCACCTCGAAGAGGACGCCGCCAAGCTCATCCACGCCGGTTCCAGCGGGCGGATCCACGGCTCCGATGCCTCCGTGGTCGACTTCAACCGCGGCGGCACGCCGTTGGCCGAGATCGTCACCGAGCCCGACGTGCGCTCAGCCGCTGAGGCGCGCGAGTGGCTGACGCTCCTGCGCACGACGCTGCGCCGCCTGGGCGTCAGCGACGTGAACATGGAGGAGGGATCGCTGCGCTGCGACGCCAACATCTCGATCCGACCGGTCGGCACGACGGAGCTCGGCACGAAGACCGAGCTGAAGAACATGAACTCCTTTCGCTTCATCGAGCGCGGCATCAACGCCGAGATCGCGCGCCAGGAGGCGCTGCTGCGCAGCGGCGGGCAGGTCGTCCAGGAGACGCTGCACTTCGATCCGCGCACGGAGGCGATCACGTCTCTGCGCTCGAAGGAGGAGGCGCACGACTACCGGTACTTCCCCGAGCCCGACCTCGTCCCGGTCGCCACCTCCGACGAGATGCTGACGGCGGCGCGCGAGGCGATGCCTGAGCTGCCCGCCGCGCGCGAGGAACGCCTGCAGACGCTGGGCATCAGCGCGGCGAGCGCCCGCCAGCTCGCGTGGCGCACCGAGCTCGGCGACTACTTCGAGGCGGCGCTTCAGGCCGACGGTGCGGAGGCGCAGCCGCTCGCCAACTGGGTCTGCAACGAGCTCGTCGCGCGTGTGGGCGAGGAGGATCCGAACGCCTCCAACGTGCGCCCCGACGCGCTGGCCAAGCTCGTCGCGCTCGTCAGCAGCAAGGCGGTCACCGTCGGCAACGCGAAGCTCGTCCTCGATCGGCTCGTCGCCGACGGCGGCGACCCCGCCCAGATCGTCGAGGCCGAGGGACTCGGCGCGATGACCGGGGGCGACGGCGCCCTGGAGCCGATCGTCGAGGCCGCGCTCGCCGCCAACGCCGATGCCGCCGAGAAGATCAAGGGCGGCAACATGAAGGCGATGGGGGCGATCATCGGCCACGT
>DASZDB010000470.1:0-3874 GCA_035942495.1 Solirubrobacteraceae bacterium | reverse complement strand
GCTCGCGCACGATGTCCATGTGCAGCAGGCCGAGGAAGCCGCAGCGAAAGCCGAAGCCGAGCGCCTCGGACACCTCCGGCTCCCAGGACAGGGCGGCGTCGTTGAGCGTGAGCTTCTCCAGCGCGTCGCGCAGGTCGGGGTCCTCGTCGGAGTCGATCGGAAACAGGGCGCAGAAGACGACCGGCTGCACGTCGCGGTAGCCGGGCAGCGGCTTCAGATCCGGATCCCGCGCCCACCCGAGCTTCGTCGTCAGCGTGTCGCCGACGGCGAGCGCCGAGACCTCCTTGATGCCCGGGATGAGAAAGCCGACCTCGCCGGCGGAGAGCTGATCGGTGACGACCATCGCCGGGGTGAAGAAGCCGATGTCGTCGATGTCGGCCTCCGTCGTGCCGACCATCGCCCTGATCGCGTCGCCCTTCTTGAACGTCCCGTCGACGACGCGGATGTAGGCGATCACGCCGCGGTACTGGTCGAACTCGGAGTCGAAGATGAGCGCGCGCGGAGGCGCGTCCGGATCGCCGGCGGGCGGCGGCACCTGCGCGACGAGCTGCTCGAGCACGTCGACGACGCCCTCGCCGGTCTTGCCGGAGATGTGCAGGATGTCGTCCATCGGCTCGCCGAGCAGGTCGGCGACCTCCTCGGCGACGCGCTCGGGCTCGGCGCCCGGCAGGTCGATCTTGTTGAGCACCGGGATGAGCTCGAGGCCGCCCTCGATCGCGAGGTACGTGTTGGCGAGCGTCTGCGCCTCCACGCCCTGCGACGCGTCGACGACGAGCAGCGCCCCCTCGCAGGCGGCGAGCGAGCGGCTGACCTCGTAGGTGAAGTCGACGTGGCCGGGCGTGTCGATGAGGTGCAGCTGGTAGGTCTCGCCGTCGCGCGCCTCGTAGAGCACCCGCACCGCCTGGGCCTTGATCGTGATCCCGCGCTCGCGCTCGAGGTCCATCGAGTCGAGCACCTGGGCGCGCATCGCCCGCGGGTCGACGGTCCGCGTCATCTCGAGAATGCGATCGGCCAGCGTCGACTTCCCGTGGTCGATGTGGGCGATGATCGAGAAGTTGCGGATGTGGGCCTGGTCTGCCACGGCCTACAGGGTAGGACGCAGGCTGGGCGCCTCCGGGCGCGGCGACTCCGGCGCGCAGGTCACAGCCGGACGCGCGACAACGAAGACCGCGGGTTCGTCGTGCTCGGGGCACCTTCCGCGGACGCGGGTGCGGGTGGCTAGCCTTCGGCGATGCGCCGACTGCTCGCCGTCGTGCTCGCTGTGGGCGTCATGGGCGGCCTCGCCGTCGCGGTGGCGCAGGAGTCCGACGCCGACGGCACGAACGCGTCCCCGGCCGCCGACGCCGCGCTGCCCGCTGCCGACGCCGCGCTGCCCAAGCAGCCGCCCGCGCTCGCGCGCACGCTGGCCGCCACCACACTGCGGCTGCGCGAGGCGCACGCCCGCTGGGACGGCAGCGGCGCGGTGCCGCAGGAGGTCACGTACCTCGCGCTGCACCATCAGCGGATCCTGCGGCTCATGGCCAAGCGCCGCGCGCTCGGCGACGCGACCCTGACCCGCCTGCCCGAGGCGGTGCGCGGCGAGGCGCGCGACTCCGTCCGGGGCATGCGCCACCTCGCCGACATCCCGCGCGATCTCGAGAACCTGCCGCGCCTGCGCGTGGCACGTGCCGCGCCGGCGGCCGACCTGCGCCGCTTCTACGGTGCGGCGCAGCGGCGCTTCGGCGTGCACTGGACGATCCTCGCGTCCGTGAACTTCGTCGAGTCCGCGTTCGGGCGGATTCGCAGCGCCAGCGAGGCCGGCGCCCGCGGGCCGATGCAGTTCATGCCGGCAACGTGGCGCCAGTACGGCATGGGCGGCGACATCGACGATCCGCACGACGCGATCCTCGCCGCTGCGAACTACCTCCGCGCGTCGGGCGCCCGCGACGACATCGACCGCGCCCTCTTCGCCTACAACCACTCCACGTCGTACGTCCGCGCGATCCGCCGCTTCGCCTCGCGGATGCGCACCGACGAGCGCACCTTCCTGACGTATTACGCGTGGCAGGCGTACATGCGCACGCCGATCGGGACCAGACGGCTGACCGGTCCGGGGCGCGAGTCGCGGCTCAGCCCTGGTACTGCGGGCCGCACACCGCGGAGACGGTACGGCCGCCCGCGGGTGGCCGACCCGCGACCGCATCCGTGAAGGCCGCGAGCGCGGGCTTCGGGCGGCCGTCCATGAAGAGCAGCCCCGCGTGGTCGGCCCAGCCGGTATCGGATTCGGTCGGACGATCCTGCCACTGGAACTGGACGATCGAGCGCAGGCCGAGTTCCGTCCGGCGCGCCGAGAGCTCGCGTGTCGTCGCCGCCAGGAGCGCTGCCTGACAGGTCGGATCGGCCACCCACTCCCGGACGCCGCCCGTGGCGAATCCGTACTCGGTGGCGCGGATCGGGACGCTGCCGTCGCCCTTCGCCACGGCGATCGCGCGGGCGCGCCGGATCTCGTTGACGACCCCGCCGACTGTGCCCGAGTACGGATGCACGGCGAGCGTGTCGAAGTATCGCGCGGCGCCGCGATCGTAGAGCTGGTCGAGATACTGGCCCGGGCCGAGGTTGTGGATCGTGATGCCACCGAGCACGACCTCGGCGGCGGCGTCGCCGGCCTTCAGCCCGCTGTACGCGTGAGCCAGCAGCGCCGTGTACGCGTTCGGATCGGGGCCGGTGCGCCACCACGCCGAGCGGTCGGGCTCGTTCCAGACCTGCCAGGCCATGATCGGGCGGTACGGCCGGCGGCACAGCAGACCCGGCAGCAGGCAGCCCCAATAGGTCCCGCGGGCTCCGTAGCGGCGGGTGAGCTGTGTCGCGAAGCGGGCGATCGCGGCGGGATCACGTGGCGCCCACCCGTCTGTCGTGACGCCGGTGGGCCGCGTGGAATAGAACTGCGGCGTCCCGACGAGCACGGGGAGCACCGTCATCCCGCGTTGCGTGGCCGCGGCGATCAGCGCGTCGGACTGGCTGAAGTCGAAGACGCCGGGGGCACGTTCGATGCGATCCCAGAAGAGGTGCTCGCGGACGACCCCTACGCCCGTCGCCGCGTGCGCGCTCATGTCGGACCCGAGCTCAGCCGGCGGATCGCTCATGTCCGACGAGAACAAGCCGAAGAACGGATCGGCAGCGTGCACGGCCGGTGCGAGCGCCAGCATCGCCAGGCAACAGCAGAACGTCGCGATCGCCGCCCTGCGTATCGCGATCGCGTCCGTGCGCATCGCGCGATCGTACTACGCGCGCCGGCGCACCGCGCGAAGTTCGGCGGGAGCCCGCAGCGGCGCGGGAAGGCTAGCTGCGCTCGCGGCGCATTCGCGCCGTGACCATGTCGCGGATCTGCTCGGCCTCCGGCACGCGCATCGCGAGCACCGCGCCGCAGTAGACCGCGATCCCCGCCGCGAGGCCGCCGCCGACCGACGCGATCTGCGCGGGCAGCGAGCGGCCGAGCAGCTCGTCGAGGCCACGCCACACGAGGTACGCCGCGACCCCCAGCGCCGCCGCCGCGAGCAGGATCCGGGCGACCGCGCGCGCCGTCTCGCCGCCTTCGAGCCGCCCGCCGAGGATCCGGCGCAGGTAGTAGACCTGCCCGGCCGTCATCGCGGCGCTCGCCACGGCCGTCGCGAAGACGATGCCGCCGGTTCCAAACGGGCCCACGAGCGCAAGCGCGACGACGATGTTGATCACGAGCGTGGCGGCGCCCAGCCCCGTCGGCAGCCACGGGCGCTGCAGCGAGAAGAACGTCCGCGTCAGCAGCAGGTTGACGCCCGCGAACGGCATGCTGAAGGAGAACCAGAACAGCGCCTCGGCGACGATGTCCGTCGAGTCGGGGCCGAACTCGCCGCGCTCG
>DASZDB010000469.1:0-2089 GCA_035942495.1 Solirubrobacteraceae bacterium | reverse complement strand
TCGCCGCCCGACCGCGGAGCCGCGCCGCCCATCGAAGACATCCGCCGGCGCGTCAGCGCGCGCCTGAGCTGGGTTCCCCGCTGCCGCCAGCGCCTGCTGCCCGCGCCGCTGGGGATCGGCGAGCCGAGCTGGATCGACGACGAGCACTTCGATGTCGCCGCGCACGTCGTGGCGCTCAGCGATCCCGATGCAGCGGTGAGCCCGGAGCGCTTCGCCGAACTGCGCGATGCGCTGCTCTCGGCGCCGCTGGATCGCAGCCGCCCGCTGTGGCAGCTGGCGTTCGTCCCGCGTCTGGTCGACGGGCGGTTTGGCGTCGTCGGGCGCGTGCACCATTCCATGGCCGACGGCGCGGCCGCGCTGCAGATCGCGCTGCTGACGCTCGACATCGGCGACGGCGACGCGGCGGCCGCCGCGCCGGCGCCGTGGGAGGCCGAGGCGCCGCCGACGATGTGGCGGCGCGCGCTGGAGCCGCTCGTGCGCAGCGCCGAGCTGACGTCGCGCGCGACGCAGGACGTCGTGCACGCCGCCACGCACCCGCGTTCCGCCGCCACCCATGCGCTGCGCGATGCCGGCCGGCTCGTGCATGCGCTCTCGGAGGACCTGTTGCCACACGCGCCCGCCTGCGAGCTGAACCGCCCGCTCGGTCCGCGGCGCACGCTCGTCCAGCACCGCGTCGCGCTCGAGGATGTGCGCGCGGTCACCCGCGGCGTTCCCGGCACGCGCAACGACGTCGGGCTCGCGGCGATCGCCGGCGCGCTGCGCGCGCTCGCGATCGAGCACGGCCACGACGCCGCGCCGCTGAAGGCGATGGTGCCGGTCAACATGCGCCGCGCGCACGACGCGGCGACGCTCGGCAACCGCGTGTCGATGACCTCGGTGTGGCTGCCGCTGGATGTTCCCTCGCCCGCCGCGCGCCTGGAGCAGGTGCGCCGGCAGACCGAGCGCTTCAAGCACAGCGCCCGCCCGGAGGGAGTACAGACGCTGATCGCCGGCTTCGGCCTGCTGCCGAGCGCGCTGCGTGCGCCGGTGCTGCGCGCCGCCCAGCCGGGCCGCTTCAACCTGACGATCTCCAGCGTGCCCGGCCCGCCCGGCGCGCTGTTCATGCACGGCATGCGCCTCGACGAGCTCTACCCCGTCATCCCGATCGCCGCCGGCCACACGCTCTCGATCGGGATGCTGCCCTACGAGGGGCACCTGCACTTCGGCCTCTACGCCGACCCGGACGGCCTGCCCGACGCCACCCGGCTTGCGGCACTGCTCGACGAGGAGCTGCGCGCGCTGCGTCGTTCCCGGCTGCGCGCTGTCGCGGCGGGCCCGCCGCTGCCCGTCGTCGCGCCCGCCGCCGCGGGCCGGCTCGGAACCTACGAGACCCCACCGCCCGTGCTGAGCGCGGCCGGACGAGGAGGAACCACATGACCACGTCCGCTCCCGATCGCCCGCGGCGCCTGTCGGCGCTCGACGGGTCCTTTCTGCGCCTGGACACCCCGTGGTCGCCGATGCACGTCGGCTGGAGCGCGGTGTTCGCCGCCCCGGACGGCGATCGCCCGCGGCCGACGATCGAGGCGCTGCGCGAGCGCGCGGCGGGCCGCGTCCACGAGGTGCCGTGGTGTCGCTGGCGGCTGGACTCGCCGCCGCTCGGCCTGACCGAGCCGCGCTGGATCGACGACGCGAACTTCGACCTCGGCGCGCACCTGGTCGCGCTGACCGAGCCCGGCGACCGCGTCAGCGACGCGTCCTTTCAGGCGCTGCGCTCCGCGGTGCTGTCGATCCCGCTGGACCCCGCGCGGCCGCTGTGGCAGATCTTCCTGGTCCCGCGGCTCGAGGACGGCCGGGTCGGGATGATCGGCAAGATCCACCACTCGCTCGTCGACGGCATCGCCGCGCTGCAGATCGTGCGCCTCATCGTCGATCCCGAGCCCGACGTGCAATCCGGGCCGCCGGTGCGCTTTCGCCCCCAGGGGCGCGGCGGCCCGGTCGGCTGGGCGCTGGATGCCGCGCAGCGCACGCTCGCCGACGGCGCGTCCGTGGTGCGCGCCGGGGCGGACGCCGTCGCCCATCCGCGCAGCGCGGCGGGCGCGGCGGCACGCAG
>DASZDB010000468.1:0-2965 GCA_035942495.1 Solirubrobacteraceae bacterium | reverse complement strand
GGTCATCCTCGCCGTCGGCGTGCTGATCAGCGGCTCGATCTGGGCGCGTGCCTCGTGGGGCCAGTGGTGGGTCTGGGACGAGCCGATGCTCGTCTCGTTTCTCATCGTCTTCCTGCTCTACGCGACGTACTGGCCGCTGCGCTTCTCGTTGGAGGACAAGGAGAAGCAGGCGCGCTACGCCTCGGTCTTCGCGATCGTCGCGGGCGCGTTCGTGCCGCTGAACTTCGCCGCGGTGCGGATGGCCGAGGCCTACATCCACCCGGCGACGGGTGCGACGGTCGCCGGCGGCCTGCCGCCGAAGATGGGCCTGACCTTCGCCGTCGCGATGCTCGGCATGGGGCTGCTGTTCCTCACGCTCGTCAAGTACGAGATGGCCTCCAAACACGCCACGTTCCGCCTGCGCGCGGTGCGCCGCCGGCTCGCCGGTGACGACGACGACCTCATGCTCCCCGGCCGCAGCGCCGCCCCTCAGCTCTGATGCTCCCCGCCCTGCCACTCGACGAGGCCGGCAAGTACGTTGCGGCCGCCTACCTTGTGTTCCTCGCCCTGATCCTCATCTACGTCGCGATCATGGCCTCCAAGCTGAGCAGGATCGAGCGCGAGGTCGTCGAGCTGGCCGAGCTCGTCGAGCGTAAGGACGCAGACACCGCGGGCGCCGCACCCCCGTCGCCGCCGGCGCCGCGCGCGAAGCAGGAGCCGGTGCGGTGACGGCCGAGCTGATCACGCTGGGGATCTCGCACAAGACCGCATCGGTCCAGCTGCGCGAGCGCCTCGCGTTCACCCACGCCGCGGTGACCGAGTTCCTGCGCGAGGTCGCCGAGCATCCCGAGGTGCACGAGGCGGTCGTCATCTCGACCTGCAACCGCACCGAGCTGACGCTCGTCGTCGGCGACCCGGTCGCCGCCGAGAGCGCCGTGCTCGGCATGCTCGCCCAGCGCGCGCAGGTGCGCCCGACCGAGCTCGCCGAGCGGATCTACTCGCCGCGCAACTGCGACGCCGCGCGCCAGCTCTTCCGTGTCAGCGCGGGCCTGGAGTCGATGATCGTCGGCGAAGCCGAGATCCAGGGCCAGGTCAAGCGCGCCTATGAGGTCGCCCTGGCGTCCGGCACGACGGGCCCGCTGACCAACCGTCTCTTCACGGCCGCGCTGCAGACCGGCAAGCGCGTACGGTCCGAGACCTCGATCGGGCTCGGGCGAGCGTCGACGTCGTCGGTCGCCGTCGAGCTCGCGCACGCGATCATGGGCGACCCGTCCGACCCCCGCGTCGTGATCGTCGGCGCCGGCGAGACGAGCGAGCTGACCGCCCGCGCGTTCGCCGAGCACGGCGTCCGCACGATCTTCGTGGCCAACCGCCACGCCGACCGCGCGCGCTCGCTCGCCGACCGCTTCGGCGGTCAGGTCGTGGCGCTGGACGACCTGCCCGACCAGCTCGGTCGCGCCGACGTGGTCGTCGCCTCGACCGCGTCGCCGCACCCGATCGTCGGTCAGGAGGAGCTCGAGCTCGTCATGCGCGCCCGCCACGGCCGGCCGCTGCTGCTCATCGACCTCGCCGTGCCGCGCGACATCGACCCGGCCTGCGCCGACCTCGACGGCGTGACGCTGTTCGACATGGACGACCTGCAGGCCCGCGTCGCGCACACGATCTCCGTCCGCGAGACCGAGGCGCTGCGCGCCGAGGCGATCGTCGAGGACGAGATCAAGCGCTTCGCGGCGTGGCTGGGGACGCTCGCCGTCCAGCCGACGATCCGCGCGCTGCGCGAGCACGGCGACGCGATCGTCGAGCAGGTGCTCGCCGAGAACGAGGCGCGCTGGGAGCTCGCGTCCGAGCGCGACGTGGCGCGCGCGGAGGCGATCGCGCGCTCGGTGATGAACCGCCTGCTGCACGAGCCGACGCTGCGCCTGCGCACGATGACCGAGGGCCGGTCGCACGGGCGCCTGCAGATCATGCGCGAGCTGTTCGGCCTGGAGGGCGCGCCGGAGGGCACCGAGCAGGTCGACGACGCCATGGACTCGGGTGCGGGAGCCGGCAACGTGCGCCCGCTGCCCCGTCGCGCCTCGTCGTAGTGCGTGTCGGGACGCGCGGCAGCGCGCTGGCGCTCGCGCAGGCGCGAACGGTCGCGGCGCTGCTCGGCCCTGAGGTCGAGCTCGTGACCGTGACGACAAGCGGCGACCGGGCTTCGGCAGCCAACCCGTCGGCGGCCCCGGCCTCGGACGTCAACGACAAGCAGCGCTGGGTCAAGGAACTCGAGCTCGCGCTGATGTCGGGCGACGTCGACCTGGCGGTCCATAGCGCCAAGGACGTGCCGAGCGTGCTTCCCCACGGCCTCGAGCTCGCCGGTGCGCCCGCACGCGCAAACCCGTTCGACGCGCTGGTCGGCGCCACGTCGCTCGCGTCGCTGGCGCCCGGGGCGCGCGTCGGCACGGCGTCGCTGCGCCGCGCCGCGCAGCTGCTCGCGTTGCGCGAGGACCTCGAGATCGTCGTCGTGCGCGGCAACGTCGACACGCGCCTGCGGCGATTCGCCGAAGGCCAGGCCGACGCGCTCCTGCTCGCCGCGGCCGGGCTGCAGCGCCTGGGGCGCGACGCGGAGATCGGCTGCGTGCTCAACGACCTCGTACCGGCGCCGGGGCAGGGCACGCTCGTGCTCGAGGCGCGCGCCGGTGACGAGCGTGCGAAGGCTGCCGCGCGGGCGATCACCGACGCCGTGACCTGGGACGCGCTGCTCGCCGAGCGCGCCTGCGTGGCCGGGCTGGACGCGAGCTGTAACACGCCGCTCGGCGTGCACGCGCAGATCGACGCCGAGTGCCGCGCGATCGTCATGCGCACCTTCGTCGGGCTGCCCGACGGCTCGTCATGGCTGCGCGACCAGACGCCGCCGTGCGAGAGCCCCGCCGCGGCGGGTGCGCTGGCCGCCGAGCGGCTGCTCGCGGCGGGCGGCGCCGAGCTGCTGGCGCGCGCCGAGGAGGTC
>DASZDB010000467.1:0-4898 GCA_035942495.1 Solirubrobacteraceae bacterium | reverse complement strand
CCCGTCTGCGCCGCGCGCACCGCCGACGAGCCGGCGCGCACCACGCCGGTCGTGCCGCCGACCAGCAGCCCGTTGACGAAGACGCGCTCGAACGTCTGCTGCGCCCACGCTCCGAACCACAGCGCCGGGCGCGTGACGAGCGCGTCGATGAGCTCGTCGAAGTACCACTTGTTGACGAAGAGCCGGTGCAGCGGGGCGAGCCCGGTCCGCACGCGCACGGCGATCTGCGGGTTCTTCACCCAGATCAGGTAGGCGACGGCGATCCCGGCGAGGCCCACGACGGCGCCGAGGACGAGGCCGAAGCCGATCAGGCCGTCGCTCAGCTCGCGGTGATACAGCGCCGACTCCTCGAACGTCGGCTCGAGGAAGCTGTCGACGACGTGCGTGACCTTCGGGACCTGCAGGAAGCCGCCGAAGATCGCCAGCAGCGCGAGCACGCCCATCGCGATCTTCATCGACGGCTCGCGCTCGGCGATGTGGTGCTCTGCCCCGGGGAAGCCGACGTCGGTGTCCTCGACCTCGCCGGTGGCCGGGTTGGTGTGGACCTCGGCGTGGTGCAGGTGGCCCTCCTCGAGCTCGCGCGCCTCAAGCACGGGCGCGCCGAGGAAGGCGCGGAAGATCATCCGGAACGTGTAGATGCCCGTCAGGAACGCGCCGACGTAGCCGGCGACGTAGAGGATCCAGTACCAGCCGCCGCGGTCGCCGATCAGCAGCAGGATCTCGTCCTTGGAGAAGAAGCCCGAGAACGGTGGGACGCCGGCCAGCGCCAGGCCCCCGATCACCATGCAGCCGAACGTGAACGGCATCGCCTTCCTGAAGCCGCCCATCCTGTCGAGGTTCTGCTGGCCGGCCATCGCGGCGATCACCGAGCCGGCGGCCATGAACAGCAGCGCCTTGAAGAACGCGTGCGTCATGAGGTGAAAGAGGCCCGCGACGTAGGCGCCCGCGCTGACGGCCATGATCATGTAGCCGATCTGCGACATCGTCGAGTAGGCGATGACGCGCTTGAGGTCGGTGACCGCGATCGCGATCGTGCCGGCGACGAGCAGCGTGGCGCAGCCGATGAGCGCGCCGACGTCGGCGGCGGTCGGGGCGAGCTCGAAGAGCGGGTGCATGCGCGCGATGAGGTACACGCCCGCCGTGACCATCGTCGCGGCGTGGATGAGCGCGCTGACGGGCGTCGGGCCCTCCATCGCGTCGGGCAGCCACGTGTGCAGCGGGATCTGCGCGGACTTCGCGAACGCCCCGACGAGCAGCAGGATGCAGCCTGCGGTGAGGTTGCCGTCGCCGGGCGAGAAGGCCTCGGGGGCCCGCTCGAACGTTCCCAGGAAGTCCAGCGTGCCGACCTCCTTGAAGATGAAGAACGTGCCGAGCACGAGGCCGACGTCGCCGAGGACGTTGATGACGAAGGCCTTGATGCCCGCGCGGGTGGCGGTCCCGCGGCGATACCAGTAGCTGATCAGCAGGTAGGAGGCGGCGCCGACGAACGCCCAGCCGACGATCAGCACGATGAAGTTGCCCGCCAGGACGAGCAGGAGCATCGAGAAGACGAAGAAGTTCAGGTACGCGAAGAAGCGCACGTAGCCGTGGTCGCCGCCCATGTAGCTGATCGAGTAGAGGTGGATCAGCGTCGAGACGCCGGAGACGACGAGGATCATGAAGACCGACAGCGGGTCGACGAGCAGCGACAGCTGCGCGTCGATGCCGGCCGATCTCGCGTAGTCGTACGCGACGGCGACGATCTGGCGGTGCTCGTGGTCCTGGCCCTCCAGCGCGAGCAGCGTGGCGATCGCCGAGGCGAACGACAGCGCGAGCGCGGCGGTCCCGAGCCAGCCGGCGCCGCGGCCGGGCAGCCGGCGCCCGACGAGCGCGACCGCGATGCAGCCCGCCAGCGGGAACAGCAGCGTGCACCAGGCGAAGAGCTTGACCGAGTTCATCCCTGGAGCTCCTGCATCTCGTCGACGTCGATCGGCAGCCGGCGGCGGTGCATCGCGACGATCACGCCGAGGCCGACCGTCACCTCGCAGGCCGCGACGACCATGACGATGATCGCGAAGATCTGGCCGTCGTGGTTGCCGTGCATGCGCGCGAACGCGATCAGCGCGAGGTTCGCCGCGTTGAGCATGAGCTCGAGGCAGAGCAGGACGACGAGCGGGCTGCGGCGCGTCAGGACGCCGGCCGCGCCGATCGTGAAGATCAGCGCGGACACGACGAGAAACCAGCCGATGTCCATCTAGGCCTCGTCGCCTTCAGACGGGCTCGCCGTCGGGGGAGCGCCCGGCTCGGCGCGCTCGGCGGCCGCCGCGGCGGCGCGCTCGTGGCCCGGCGCTGCGTCGATCCCCGACGCGGCGGGCTTGGGCAGCGCGTGCGGACCGCCGACGGCCTCGGCCATCGTGCCGGTGTAGGAGGAGCGCAGGACGTCCATCGCGGTGTACTGCGCCTGCTCCTCGGCACGGGTCAGGCCGCCGCGGCGGCGCGCCAGCACGACCGCGCCGACGGCCGCGATCAGCAGCAGGAAGGACGCGACCTCGAAGGGCAGCAGGAACTTCGTCAACAGCAGCTCGCCGATCTCCGCCGGGGAGCCGAAGCTCGGCTGCACGATCTCGCCGCCAGAGTCGATCAGCGACAGGCCCGACCCGAGCGTCGCGATCGACAGCTCGACGAACAGCAGGCCGCCGAAGACGGCGGACGCGAGCTTCAGCCCGTGGCCGGCGCGTGGGCCGAGCGGCTCGTCCTGGCCGCCGATGTAGGCCACGACGAAGACGTAGAGCACCATCACGGCGCCCGCGTAGACGACGACCTGGGCGGCGGCGACGAACTCCGCCCGCAGCAGCAGAAACAGCGCCGCAAGGCACACCAGGTGCGAGACGAGCGCCAGGACGGAGTAGAACGGGTTGCGTACGGCGACGACCCCGATCGCCCCCGCCACGGCCCCGATACCGGCCACGAAGAACAGCACCTCTCCCATGAAGCGCGCAATCTATCTGCACTGACGCGACGGGGAACCCTGGCGTCGGCCGGGCGCGATCGGCCAGGCAACACGTTGGAGCGCGAGACGGGCCGTGGTACCGGGCGTGCGGGCGCGGCGCCGCGCCGCGCCGTGCCGGCAAGAACTGCATCACTGACAGGTCAGCCCGTTCGCGGGACCGTTGGTTGCAGCGAACGCGTCTCGGATGCCGATCGTGGAAGAGCCTGGCGCGAAACCCCTCGCGTGGAGGGAAAACGCGCCAATGATCGGATCGCCTTGTCCGGATCAGAGGCCGGGGCGCGTTCTGCATGCCCCACATGCAAAAGGCGCCCCGCCCCACGCGAGCGCTGGAACGAACCGCGACGCCAGACGAACCGGCTCCCTCAGCGATTGCAGTGAAGGCGTAGGCGCCATCGACTGGCGGCTCCTCACCCAGCGCGGCGGGTACGTGCAAACCATGGGCCGCGAGTCCGCGAGCTACTACCTGACGCTGGCGCCCGAGCTCGAGGACGCGGTCCTCGTCGCGCTGCGCGAGGGCGGCGCCGAGCCGGTCGCCGAGTCGGGCCACACCTGGATCGAGCTGCGCGTGCGCGACCCGCATCGCTACTGGATCGACCTGCGCGTCCACCGCGCGGCCGAGCCGCTGCTGGAGATCCGAATTGCCCTGACCAACGACGAGTGGTCGATCCGCGCGCCCCTCGAGCAGGTGTTCACCGCCCTCCCGGCCGCCGCGGCGGAGCGCTCGCTGCGTGACGAGGACGGCGTCGAGCTGGGCGCCCCGGCGCAGGCCGGCTGGTCGCTGCGCCTCGAGGAGGACTACGGCCGGCGCCGGGCCGAGTTCGTCGAACGCGTCGGCGAGATCAACGCGCCGATCTCCGCGGACCACGTCTACCTGCACCTGCACCAGACCGGCTGGAAGCGCGACGACGACCTCGAGCTCGAGTGGGCGCGCGAGCGCGAGATGTTGAAGATGGAGCAGATGTGGGACGGCGACCCGCCGGGCGACATCCCTGAAGCGGAATCCGGCGGCTGATCGCGCAGCGATCAGGGCCCCGTCTTCAGCGCGGCGTCGTTCGCCGCCATCCAGGCCATCATCGTCTCGAAGACGGCGACCGCCTTTGTCCGGCCGGCGCGGGCATGCTCGTCGCGTGCACGGCGAAAGCGGGCCGCGATCTCGTCGATGACCGCGACCGCGTCCGGCCAGCCGTAGGCGTGGCACATCAGCCGCACCTTGCGCGCCTGCTCTGACACGGCGACCGCCGGCTCGCAGACGTCGGCGCAGGACCACACCGCGTCAGCGAAGTCGACGAGCCGGGGTCCCGGCCCGACGTCCTCGTCCCAGTCGATGATCCCGACGGCGCGCTCGCCGGCGAAGACGATGTTGTGCGGGCCCAGGTCGCCGTGACAGACGATCTCCTCGTCGCCCGCCAGGGGCGTGCCGGCCGTGGCGTCATGAAAGCGGCGCACGAGCCGCGCGGCGCTCTGCACCCGCGCGTCCGAGAGGCCGAACGGCGAGCGGACGAGCGTCTCGCCCGCGAGGAAGCTCAGCACCTCGCGGCCCTGCTCGTCGATGCCCAGCAGCCGCGGGGCGCCGTCGAAGCCGGCCGCGGCCAGATGCTCGAGCACCGCGTGGACGTACTCTGACCGGCCGTGCAGGGGGCGGCGGACGCTGTCGCCCACCCGCACCACCCCGACCGTCTGACAGCCACCGTCGAGCGCCTGCTCGGTCAACGGGTCCATCGAGCCGGGGCTGGCGTGCGCCGCCCCCTACTCGCCCTCGGCGCGCAGCGGCGTGCGCTCGAGCGGCTCCTCGAGCAGCATCTCCTTCGTGAAGACGAGGTCCTGGCGGTTGTAGGAGGACATCTCGTAGTCGTGGCCCATCGTGATCGCGTCGAACGGGCAGGCGACCTCGCAGTAGCCGCAGAAGATG
>DASZDB010000466.1:0-2267 GCA_035942495.1 Solirubrobacteraceae bacterium | reverse complement strand
CCGAACGCGCGCTCGAAGAGGTCGACCTCGCGTTGCGCCGCCCAACGCTCGACGGAGGCGCTGCCGTCGGCTTCGAGCTCGAGGCGGATCGCCCCGTTGTCGCTCGCGACGTGCGCCGCGCGGACGCTCTGGTCGCGGCTGCGCTCGAGGTCCTCGGCGAGCCTGAGGAGGATCGACAGGCGGTCCAGGCGCTCGGCGTCGCCGTCCTGCGCGAGCGGGGAGAGCTCACCGAAGTCAGGCATGCCCTTGCGGTGATAGCGCGCCGCCTGCGCGATGAGCGCGACCTCGCGTGGATCGAAGCCCGGCAGCCCACCGTTGAGAATGAGATACCGCGAGTGCTTGTGGTGGTCGTCGTAGTCGACGGACATGCCGATGTCGTGCAGCACGCACGCCGAGAAGAGCAGCTCGCGCTCCCACCGGTCGCCCGGGTGCACGCCCTGCTCGGCGAGCTCGTCGAAGAGCGACAGCGCCAGCGTGGCGACGTGCTTCGTGTGTGCCGGGCGGACGCGGTAGCGCGCGGCGAGGTTCGCCACGCTCGAGCGGCGCACGTCGTCGAACAGCGGCGGGTCGCCGTCGAGGTGCTGGCTGAAGAACACGCCCTCGCGCAGGCCGGCCTCGGTGACGGTGATCGCGTCGAACTCGCCGTGCTCGAGGACCGCCTGGACGACCATCGCCCCGGCGAGGATGAGGTCGGCGCGGGCGTACTTGATGCCCTTGACGTCTCCGCGCTCGGCGGCCGGCATCCCCGCGAGTCGCTCCACCAGGTCGTCGAGCGCGTCGCGGGTGATCTCGAAGCCCTGGATGCCGCCGAGCGACGGCCTGCCCGTGGCGGCCTGGATCGCGGCGGCGAGGTTGCGCATCGTGCCGCCGATCCCGACGAGCTGGCGCCCCACGCGCGCCAGCCAGTCGACGTCCTGCTCGAGCGTCTCGCGCACGTGCGCGCGCAGCGCCTTGCGCGCCTTCTTGGAGGGCGGGTCGTCCTCGGCGAGGAAGTGCTCGGTCATGCGGACGGAGCCGAGCGGCCACGAGCCGAGCCGGCCCGGATGGCGGCTGGCCACCTCGACGAGCTGCAGCGAGCCGCCGCCGAGATCGAGCACTGCGCCGTCGGCGAGGGTCGTCGAGTTGACGGCCGCGAGATAGCCGTAGTACGCCTCCTCGTCGCGGCTGAGCACGCGGACCTCGAGGCCGGTCTCGTCTCTTACGCGATCGAGGAACACCTGTTGGTTGCTCGCGTCGCGGATCGCGCTCGTCGCGACGGCCTGGATGCTCGCGTGGTCGAGGCCGCTCGCTGCGCAGAAGTGCGCGAAGACCTCGGCGGCCGCGCGGGCGCGCTTCATCGGCCCCTTGCCGAGCTTGCCGGTCGACTCGAGCTCTTCCCCGATGCGCACGGGCAGGTAGATCTCGTCCGTCAGCTGCCACCAGCCGTCGGCGGCGGTGAAGACGACGAGCCGAAACGAGTTCGAGCCCAGGTCGATGACGGCTGTCCGCTGCTCGGCCACCGTCGTTGTGCTTCAGCTCGGGACCGGGTCGGTCATCGTTCGAGGCAGCTTAGAGGCGGCGTCGGTGGAGCCCGCCGCCGCGAGGAGGAGGTTGTTGGCATGACAGACGCACGCGCTCGCCTGGTCGGGATCAACCACGTGGCGCTCGAGGTCGGCGACATCGACGCAGCCCTGGAGTTCTACGGCGACCTGTTCGGCTTCGAGCTGCGCGGCCGGCATGGCGCGCGGATGGCGTTCCTCGATGCGGGCGATCAGTTCGTGGCGCTGTCCGCCCCGCGCGGCGCGCCGGCGGACGACGACCGCCACGTCGGCTTCGTCGTCGATTCGCGGGAGGCGTTCGTGGCGGCGGCGCGCGCGGCCGGCGTGGCGCTGCTGCCGGGCCGCGGGACGCGCTTCCTCGATCCGTGGGGCAACCAGATCGAAGTGGTGCAGTACGACGAGGTGCAGTTCTCGAAGACGCCGGGCGTGCTGCGGGGGATGGGGTTGGGCGCGCTGCGCAAGACGCCGGCGGCCGTGGAGCAGCTGCGCGAGAAGGGGCTGGCGGACGAGGAGTGAGGGCGGGGCGCCTTATGCATGCTGTGCATGCAAAAACCGCCCAGGCCCGCGGAACAGCGCGCCGTTAAGGGGCGAGCTTTGGAGCCGGGGCGCCTTATGCATGTGGTGCATGCAGAAAGCGCCCAGCCCCACGCGGACGCGGTCGTCGCGAGTCATGCCGCTCGGCAGCACGGAGTCGTCGGCCGGCGACAGCTCATCGACGCGGGCCTCGGG
>DASZDB010000465.1:0-13696 GCA_035942495.1 Solirubrobacteraceae bacterium | reverse complement strand
ACTACTTCTTCAAGGCGATCCAGAAGGCGCGCTTCGCGCTGCCCGAGTGGGTGCCGCTCATCGGCCCCGAGCTGGGCTACACGAACATCGTGCCGGTCGACTTCGTCGCCGCCGCGCTGGACCACATCGCCCACCAGCCCGACCTCGACGGACAGGCCTTCCACCTCACCAACCCCAAGCCGATGCGTGTCGGCGAGTCGCTCAACGCGTTCGCGAAGGCCGCCCACGCGCCGCAGCTGGCGATCCGCGTCGACAAGCGCCTGACCGACGCGCTGCCCAAGGGCACGATGTCGATGCTCATGAAGCTGCCGCAGGTCCGCGACATCCGCAACACGATGCTGGCGGACTTCGGGATCCCGCCGGAGGTGCTCGCGCACATGGCGATCAGGCCCCAGTTCGACACGCGCGACACCGAGCGCGCGCTGGCCGGCTCGGGGATCGTCGTGCCCGAGCTCGGGACGTATGCCGACCGGCTGTGGGACTACTGGGAGCGCCGGCTGGACCCGGACCTCTACAAGGACCGGTCGTTTCGCAGGGTCATCAACGGTCGAACGGTCATCATCACCGGCGCGTCGAGCGGGATCGGCCGCGCGACCGCGCTGAAGGTCGCCGAGTCGGGCGGGATCCCACTGCTCGTCGCGCGCGGGCTGGAGAAGCTCGACGCGCTGCGCGAGGAGATCGAGGCCAAGGGCGGGACCGCGCACGTCTACGCCGCCGATCTGTCCGACATGGACGCGATCGACGACGTCATCGCCCGGATCCTCGATGAGCACCCCGCGGTCGACTTCCTCGTCAACAACGCGGGCCGCTCGATCCGCCGCTCCGTGAAGCTCTCAGAGGATCGCTTCCACGACTTCGAGCGCACGATGCAGCTCAACTACTTCGGCGCGATCAAGATGATCATGGCCCTGCTGCCGCACATGCGCGAGCGTGGCTTCGGCCACGTCGTCAACGTCAGCTCGATCGGCGTGCAGACCAACCCGCCGCGCTTCAGCGCCTACGTCGCGTCGAAGGCCGCGCTGGACTCGTGGACGCGCGTCGTCGCCTCGGAGGTCATCGGGGACGGGATCTCGTTCACGACGATCCACATGCAGCTCGTCCGCACGCCGATGATCGCGCCGACGAAGCTCTACGACCACTTCCCGACGATCTCACCCGAGCAGGCCGGTGACCTCATCTGCGAGGCGATGCGGTCACGGCCCAAGGAGATCAACACGCGGCTCGGCACCGCCGGCGAGGTCCTGCACGCGCTGGCGCCCAAGGTCATGGACCAGATCCTGCACGTCGCCTACAACGTCTTCCCGGACTCCGCGGCGTCCAAGGGCGAGAAGGCGCCCGCCGACGCCGAGCGGGCGAGCATGGAGCAGCTCGCGATGGCGAACATCATGAAGGGCGTGCACTGGTAGCACGGTCGATGTACCGCGTGGAGCACTGAAGCCGAGGCGCCGCTGGTACGGGTAGCCGCACCCCGCCGGAGGGCCAGCACCATGGTCGGGGGAGCGCGGGATCGGCACGCTTGACGCATGCAGCTGCCCGCCCTCCTGTCCCCCGTCCGGACGAACACCGCACAGGGCGCCGACGGCCTCGGCGGCGGCGTCATGCTCGCCCTCGCCGTCGTGGTGGCCGCAACAGCCGCGGTCGTCGTCGCGCTGGCCGCCGGCGCGATCGCTGTGCCCGACGCCGCGGGCGCCCTGTCGGACGCGTCGGCGTCGATCGGGCCGCTGGCCTACCTCTTCGTACCGCTGCTGGCCCTGCTGGAGACCGGCGCCTTCATCGGGCTGCTCGTCCCGGGCGAGACCGCGGTGGTCATCGGCGGCGTCGTCGCCGCCCGCGGCGACCTCGTGCTGCCCCTGCTCATCGCGCTTGTCTGGGCAGGCGCGTTCGCGGGTGACATGCTGAGCTTCTTCATCGGCCGGCGACTCGGCCGCGGGTTTCTCGACGCGCACGGCGACCGCCTGCGGATCGGCAAAGCGCAGCGCGACCGCACGGAGCAGTTCTTCGAGCGCCACGGCGGCAAGGCGATCCTGCTGGGGCGCTTCGTCGGCGTCCTGCGCGCGCTGACGCCGTTCGTCGCCGGCTCGTCGGGGATTGCCCTGCGGCGCATACTGCCCTACAGCGCCGCCGGGACGCTGATCTGGGCGACGACGTTCACGCTCGTCGGCTACGCCTTCGCGGACTCCTTCGAGACCGCGGGCGAAACGGTCACGAGGATCGTGATGGTCGCCGCCGTCCTGGTCGGCGCGGTGCTGCTGGCGACGGCCGCCATCCGCAGACGGCACGCAAGACCCCGCGCGGCCTCCGAATAAACGACTCTCGTCCTCCTGAGGGCGACCGGTCACCCTCACAATTAATCGGCGCCGACGCGCGCGCACGAAACGCAACGGCGCAGAATAATATTTGGTGATCACCGCGTTATGGGCTACGTTGAGCGAAGGGCGCGGGGACTGCCTCTCGATACGCGGTGGGGAGTCCGCGCCTATCAACTCAGGGGGTTGAAGACATCGTTTCGTTGCGCTGCTCGATGAGCGCGGTCACGTAATGGCCGCCCTCTCCTCGTGGTGGATGGTCGGCTGGGTCGTCGGTGCCGTTGTGGTCGCCCTTGTCGCCATCCTCCTGCTCACCATCACCGCCCTCGCGCGGAAGACGGACGGGGTCGCCAAGCACCTTGTGGCCGACCTCGACTCGATCGCACAGAAGACGCGTCCTCTGCAGGACGTCAACGCGACGAACTACGCCGTCCGGACCATCACCCGCTGCCTGCGAGCGGCGCGCGGGGGCGCGCCGGTGCATGACAGGTACTCGACGTCTCCGGGGTGGCGAGAATGAGCACGACCCAGACGGTTCTCGCCGTGATCGGGCTCGTCCTCGGCGTCGTCGTCCTGTTCGTCGTGATCTGGCTGCTCAACGACGTCCTGCGGCCGCTGCGCCGGATCTCCGCCGATCTGACGGAGGCCAACAAGGCGCCGATGCTCAAGAAGGGCATCCCCGGCGCCGACCAGCTCAGCACGACGCGCCGGCTCGCGGAGTCGGTTCCGCCGCTGGCGCTGGCCTATCTGGACAAGCTGGCGCTCGGCCCGAAGCCGCCGGCTCCGCCGCCTCCCGAACCGGCCGCGGCGCCACCGCCGGCGGCGGCAGCGGCGGCGTCCAGCAGCGGTGCGGAGTCCCATTCGGACTCGACACTGCCCGCGTGGAAGCTGTTCAGCCGATGAACGCCACCGCAACAACCGTGCTGGCGCTGTCGGACAATCAGTCGGCGTGGGTGGCGACGCTCGTCGTCGGCTTCGTCGTCCTGCTCGTCGTGATCGCTCTGCTGGAGGGGCTGCGACGCACCGTCAACACGCTCGGCGACGACATCTGGGCGACCTGGGTGAACGGCAAGGCCGTCGTGAAGAACACCGCGATGACCTATTCGCTCAAGAACACGCGCGACTCGAGCGACGAACTCGTCGAAGAGCTCGCCAACCACGGGTAGTGAGAGGAGGAACTGATGGACAGCCTGCTGATAATCCTGACGCTTGTCGAGGTCCTGTTGCTCGTCCTCGTGCTCGCCGGCTACCTGCTGGCGATCACCGGGACCCTGAACAAGATTGCCTCCACCGCCGCGCTCATCCGCGTAGGCGTGCACGCAATCGACGACCAGACCCGGCCGATCGAGTCTGAGGTACGCGGTATCAACGGCGCGCTGCAGAAGGTCGCAAACGCGCTCACCAACGCGACGCGCTGAGTCAACCCCCAGCGCTTCGCGCGCTCCCCCAACGCAGGCGGGGACCGTGCCACGGCACGGGCCCCGCCCGCGGGCGGAGTCAGAGACGGCGCTCGCGGCCGGTCAGGCTGCGATGAACGGCTTGACGGCCTTGAGCACTTCGTCCATGTCGCTGGCCTTGTCGAACGCGTTCGGCGCCGGCGGCTTGTTGCGAACCAGGCGGATCATCGCGGCGTGGCGCGCCTCGACCTGCACGATGCCGCCGGCCGCGCCGAGCACCTCGCCCGACTTGATCATCGGCGCCGCGCCGTTGTAGGCGCTCACGCCGGTGTCCTCCAGCGTGTTGGCGGTCTTCAGGTACGTCGCACGGCTGCCGAAGGCCCCGCCGAAGTCGAACATCGGCTTGGCCGCGGGCTTGCCGCCGAGCTGCTTGATCGTCGCCGTGAGCGCGTCGACGTGCTCGGACTCGTTGTCGCGCAGCTCCTTGGTGAGCCTGCTCTCGTAGTCCGACAGCCCCTTCACCCGCTTGGCGGCCTGGACGTAGAACTCCGTCTCGAGGTGCTCGAGCGTGAGCGCGTAGTTGAGGATGTCGACGTCGCCGCCGCCGGACGCGGCGAACGCCTTCGTGATGAGGCCGGTCGCCGACAGCGTGCCGAAGGCGGCGGCCCCGGCCAGCGTCGAGCGCAGGAGAAACGACTCCCGGGTCATGCCGTGAACCTTGATGGTGGCCAGTTCGGGCGCCACCAGTCGCGATTGAGCCATGTGCATTCTCGCTTTCGTGATCGTGGTGGTCGTTATGCCAGGAACGGCTGGACGGCGTTGAGAACCGCCTTCATGTCCATCGGCTTCGCGAACGCGCCGTCGGGCAGCGCACCCTTCAGGCCGCCCTTGCCGCTGCCGAAGCCGCGGCCGACGAGCGTGTTCAGCGCGGCGGCGTGGCGGGCCTCGACGGAGTGGATCGCCAGCGCGGCGGCGAGCACCTCCTTGTTCTTGATGCTGCCGGCCTGGCCGAGGTACGCCGCGGCGCCGAGGTTCTCGACGTCGGCCGCCGCCTCGAGGACCGCCTTGAGGCCCTTGTCGAGCGTGGGCCCGAAGTTCGTCTTCGGCTTGGCGACCGGCTTGCCGCCGAGCTTCTCGATCGTCGCGGTGAGCGCGTCGACGTGCTCCTGCTCGGTCGAGCCGAACTTCTTGGCGAGCGACACGACCTTCTGGTCCTTGACGATGCCGCTGTCGATGACGCCGCGGTAGAACTCGGCCTCGAGGAACTCGAGCGTGAGCGCGTAGTTGAGGATCTCCAGGTCCGACGTGTTGTCCTTCGCATCGGCCTTTCCGTCCTCGGCGGCGGGCTTCGGCGACGACGCGCTCTCGTCGTCGTCGTCGCCGCAGGCGGCCAGGAAGACGGTGGCGGCGCTGACGGCACCCGCCCCGCCGAGCATCTTGAAGAAGCGTTTGCGCGAAGACGGATCGTCTGCGAGCTCACGCAGTGCTGAGTCGGTCACGGGAAACGTGCCTCCGAACTCGAAGTTGACAATGCTCCCCATAGCGCGCGGACGCACCTGTCAGATCAGGCCATGGCGCGTTGGCGTTTGCAGCCGCGCGATTACAACCGAAAGATCGGCACGAGGCGCTGCTCGTGCTCGGCCTCGATGCGCGCGACGACCTCGATGTGAGGCTCCAGCGGCGTGCCGCGCAGCTTCGTCCCCAGCCCCTCGTCGACCTGGAAGATCCCGGCCGAGTTGGACATCTCGATCTCGATGCGCACTGCCTTCTCGTCGCCGGCGCCGATCGAGACCTTCTCGATCGCGTAGGCCGACAGCGAGTGGATGTTGGTGTGCCCCGCTTCGAACGGCACGCGCGAGCGACCGCGGGCCATGTCCAGCGCGTCGGCGACCCGCACGATCGCGCCCTCGATCGTGAACGGCGCGCCCTTCGAGCGGTGCGAGATGATCGCGTGCATCGTCTCGGCGACGACGACCGAGCGCGTCGGCTCCTCGTAGACGTCGGCCAGCAGTCGCGGCAGCTTGTCGGCCGTCAGAAACAGCGAGTACGTTTCGTGGTCGGTGCGGTGAATCGACATGCCGACGCAGTGCAGCAGCGCCGCGCCGGCGATGACGACCTCGGCGTCGCGCTCCTTGAGGCCGTGGTCGGCGACGATGCTCGGCGTCACGCCGCGGGCGAACAGCAGCCGCGAGAGGCGCAGCGCGATGTTCAGCACGATCTGGATGTGGACCCAGGAGTGGTCGGACATGTGCAGGCGCTCGGCGTTGACGGCGGCCGCGTGCCACCAGGCCTTGACCTGCAGGTCGCCGTCGACGGCCTCGAGCAGCGCCTCGAGGCGCCGGTTGCCGCGCGCGGGCGCGTGCACGCGCGCGTCCTGCGGCGCGCCCAGCGCGGGCGCGGGTGCGGACCCGGCCGCGTTGTCGTCGCTCACGCGTCGTCCGCCTGCGCGCCCTCACTGGCCCGCGCGGCGTGCAGCTTCATGAGCTCACGCTGGACCGAACGCGGCGGGCTGCCCGGCTCGAGCTTGCGCCATGTGCCGTCCCGGCGCAGCTTCCACGCCCGCAGGTCGGTCGCCAGCGACCGGTCCAGCGTGTCGAGCACGTCGTCGCGCACGGCGGGGTCCTCGACCGGCGCGATGAGCTCGACGCGGGTGTCGAGGTTGCGCGGCATGAGGTCGGCGGACCCGATCAGGACGTGCTTTTCGCCGTTGCGCTCGAAGCTGTAGATGCGCGAGTGCTCGAGAAAGCGCCCGAGCACGCTCGTCACCGTGATGTTCTCAGAGATGCCCTTCACGCCCGGTCGCAGGCAGCAGATGCCACGCACGTTGAGGTGCACCGCGACGCCGGCCTGCGACGCGCGGTACAGCGCGCGGATGCAGCGGCGGTCGACGAGCGAGTTCATCTTCATCCGGATCCGCGCCGGCTCGCCGCGCTCGTGGGCGGCGACCGTGCGCTCGATCTCCGCGATGATCCCCTCGCGCATGCCGTGCGGCGCGATCAGGACCTTGCGCGTCTGCAGCGGGCGGGCGATGCCCGTCAGGGAGTTGAACATGTCGGCGACGTCGCTGCCGAGATCGTCGTCGCACGTGAACAGGCCGAAGTCGGTGTAGATGCGAGCGTTCTTGGCGTGGTAGTTGCCGGTCCCGATGTGGACGTAGTGGCGCACGCCATCGCCTTCACGGCGCACGACGAGGATGCACTTCGCGTGCGTCTTCAGGCCGGGATAGCCGTAGACGACGTGTACGCCCGCCTGCTCGAGCGCGCGCGCCCACCCGATGTTCGCCCGCTCGTCGAAGCGCGCCTTGAGCTCGACCATGCAGACAGCCTGCTTGCCGCGCTCGGCAGCGCGGATGAGCGCGGGAAACAGCGGCGAGTCATCGGACGTGCGGTAGACGGTCATCTTGATCGCAAGCACGTTGGGATCGGCGACGGCCTGCTCGACGAACCGCTCGACGGATGTCGCGAACGAGTCGTAGGGATGGTGCACGAGGATGTCCCCGCGCCGCATTTCGGCGAGGACGTTGGCGTGCTCGGACTCCTTGCCCTGCAGGCGCGGCTGCGTGACCGGCGTCCACGGCGGGTCGCGCAGGTCGGTGAACCCGCGCACGCCGTAGATCTGCCACAGGTCGGCGAGGCCGAGCAGCCCGTCGACGTCGTAGACCTGACGCTCCTCGAGATCGAGCGCCTCGCGCAGCTGCTCGCGCACGCCCGCGTCGATGTTCACGTCCACCTCGAGCCGCACGGCCTCCCCGAAGCGCCGGCGGCGCAGCTCGGCCTCGACCGCCTGCAGGAGGTCGTCGGCCTCGTCGGAGACCTCGAAGTCGGCGTCGCGGATCACGCGGAAGAAGCCGTGCCCGGCGATCTCCATGCCCGGAAAGAGCGACTCGAGATTGGCCGCGATGACCTCCTCGAGCGCGACGAACGTGTTCGGTGCGTCGTCGACCTCGACGAAGCGATCGAGCATCTCGGTCGGGACCTTCACCCGCGCGAACGTCGTCTCGCCAGTCTCGGGGTCGCAGACGAGTGCGGCAAGCGACAGCGACAGGCTCGAGATGTACGGAAACGGGCGCCCGTGCCCGACGGCGAGCGGCGTCAGCACGGGGAAGATCTGGCGCCGGTAGCGCTTGCCGAGCGCCTTGCGCTGGGAATCGGAGAGCTCGCTGAGCGCCAGGATCCGCAGCCCGTGGTCGGCCAGCGCGGGAAACAGCGTGCCGAGCACCATCTCCTCGAGGCGCTGTTGCTGGGCCACCACGCCCTTGCGGATCGCGTCGATCGTCTCCGACGGCGTCAGGCCGTCCGGGCCGCGCTCGGTGAGGCCGGCGTCGATCTGGTCGTGAACGCCGGCGACGCGAATCTGGAAGAACTCGTCGAGGTTCGAGCTCCAGATCGCCGCGAGCTTGACGCGCTCGAGCAGCGGCATCGTCGCGTCCTCGACGAGCTGCAGGACGCGGTCGTTGAAGTCCAGCCACGACAGCTCGCGACCGAAGTACAGCGACTTGTCGTGCAGGTCGATGTCGCTCGGCGCGTCTGACGCAGGGGCCGGTTCGACCGCGCGGATCGGCTCCTGCAGGGAGAGGTCGGCCTCGGGGTGCGCCATCGCCCGATCAGAGTATCCGCCCGCCGCGCGCGCGTAACGATGTCGTGAAGAGTTGGCGGTAGCCGGGCCGGTCACGGCGCGTCCAGCACCGCCAGCTGCTCGAACACGACGCCCTCGCGCAGGCCGCCGCCCGCGAACTGCAACGGCGCGCCGAGCGCCCGCGACGCCGCGTCGAGCAGCAGGATCCCCGCCGGCAGCAGCCGCGCGCGCTGGGGATGCAGCCCGAGCCGCAGCGCGATCTCCGCGGCCGGCTTCGTGACGAGCGCCTGCAGCCCGCGCCCCAGCGACTCGCGATCGAGCGCCATCCCCATGAGGCGCTGCATCGACGTCGCGCTGCCGCCGACGGCATAGGCGACCGCCGGCTGCGGCGCGCGCACCGCCGCGAAGCGCTTGGCGAGCGCGGCGCGGACGCGCACGAGCTCGCCCGGCGTGGGCGGGTCCGAGAACGCCTCGTCGTGGGTGAGGACCGAGGACCCGACCGGCAGGGAGATCGACCACGTCACCCCCTCCTCGCGCGTGCCGGCGACGAGTTCGGTCGAGCCGCCACCCACGTCGACGACCCCGAGCAGGCCCGCCGGGCACCGCGCCAGCATCCCGGTCGCGCCCTGAAACGCCAGCCGTGCCTCGTGCGTCGAGTCGAGGATCTCCAGCTGCGCGCCGCAGGCGGCGTCGATCGCGACGGCGAGGGCGGCGCGGTCCACGGCGCCGCGGACGGCCGCCGTCGCGACGACCCGCACGGAGGCGGCGCCGAGCTCGTGGGCGATCCGCACCTGGCGCGCGACGACCGCCGCAACCTCGCTGATCTTGTCCTCCCCGACGGCGCGGCGCGTGGCGCTTGGCGCGCCCAGCAGCGTGAACGCGCGCTCCGAGACCACCTCGCGCAGCCGTCCGTCAGCGGGCTCCGCGACGAGCAGACGCGTCGTGTTCGAGCCGATGTCGATGCAGGCACAGCGCGTCACGGGAGTCGCCGGGTGCGATCTTGTCATGATTCCCGCCGGTGGATTCAGCCGCTCCGGCCATTCTCGTGCGCGACCTGCACAAGTCCTACGGCAACGTGCACGCCGTCGCAGGCATCGACTTCGAGGTCGCCGCCGGCGAGGTGTTCGGCCTGCTGGGACCCAATGGCGCCGGCAAGACCACGACGGTCGAGGTCCTCGAGGGCTACCGCCCGCGCACGAGCGGCATCGTCTCCGTACTCGGCCATGACCCGGGCGGGCGCCCGCGCGCGCTGCGCGAGCGCGTCGGCATCGTGCTGCAGTCCAGCGGGATCTATCGCCACGCCACGCCGCGCGAACTCGTCACGCACTGGGCCGGCTTCTACCCCGCACCGCGCGACATCGACGAGGTGATCGAGCTGGCCGGCCTGCGCGAGTGCGAGGACGTCCTCACCCGCAAGCTGTCGGGCGGTCAGTCGCGGCGGCTGGACTTCGCGCTCGCCCTCGTCGGAGATCCCGAGCTCGTCTTCCTCGACGAGCCGACGACCGGCTTCGACCCCGCCGCGCGGCGGACGGCGTGGGACACGATCCGCGCGCTGGCCGATCTCGGCAAGACCGTCCTGTTGACGACGCACTACCTCGACGAGGCCCAGGCGCTCTGCGACCGCGTCGCGATCGTCAAGGACGGGCGCATTCTGGCTGTCGGGGCGCCCGCGCAGCTGGGCGTCGGCGCCTCCTCGCGCTACCGCGTGGCCTGGCGCGACGAGGCCGGCGAGCTCGTCAGCCGCGAGACCGACGATCCGACCGCCCTGCTGCATCAGCTCACGAGCGCCGCGCTGGCCCGCGGCACCGGGCTGGCCGACCTCAGCGTCTCACGGCCGTCGCTGGAGGACGTCTATCTCGAGCTCACCGCCGAAGCCGAGGTCGAGGCGCCACTGTGAGCGCCGCGATCGCCCTCACCTGGCGCCAGTACCGCCTCGAGCGCAAGATGTTCTGGCGCAACCCGAGCGCGGCGTTCTTCAACTTCGTGCTGCCGCTGTTGTTTCTCGCGCTGTTCGGCGCGATCTTCGCCGGCAGCCAGGAGGACCTCGACATCATCGTCCCGGGGATCGCGGGGATGAGCGTCATGACGACGACGTTCGTCGCGCTGGCGATGAACCTCGTCTTCCTGCGCGAGCAGGGCGTCCTCAAGCGGCTGCGCGGAACGCCGCTGCCGAGCGGCAACTACCTCGCGGCCGTGGCCGGGCACGCCGTGACGAACACGGCGATCCAGTTGGGGATCGTCATCGGCGCGGGCGCCCTGCTCTTCGGCGTCGGCCTCCCCCACGACTGGCTCATGCTCGCGACGTTCGTCGCCGTCGGCGTCGTCTGCTTCGCCGCGCTCGGCGTCGCGCTGTCGCACGCGATTCCGAACTTCGACTCGGCGCCCGCGTACGTCAACGCGATCTTCCTGCCGGTGATCGTCGTCAGCGGGGTGTTCTACGACGCCGACAACGCGCCCGCGTTCATGCGCGACGTCGCCCAGGTGCTGCCCCTGACGCACCTCATCGACGGGCTCTCGGCGGCCATGGTGACGGGCGCGGCGTTCGCCGACCACCTCGACGACCTCGCCGTCGTGCTCATCTGGGCGGCGTTCGGGATCGTGCTGGCGGTACGCGGCTTCAGCTGGGAGGCGCGCCGGGGCTGACGCGATCATCGCACCACGAACGCCACCGGCGCCTTGCCCGTCACGTCCACCGGCACCGCCGGCATGGCGCCCGCCGCCCAGTCGCTGCGCAACAACCCGAAGATCACGACGTCCAGCGCGCGGTCGCCGTGGCGGTGATAGCCGCGCAGAACCCCCTCGCGGCGAAAGCCGAGTCGCTCCAGCGCGTGCTGTGAGCGGGCGTGCTCGACGTTCGAGTACGCCCCCAGCCGGTCGAGGCCGAGCAGCGTGAAGGCGAGGTGGCACATGAGCGCCTTGGCCTCCCGGTTGGCGCCCGTCCCCCACCACGCGCGGCCCAGCCAGGTGCCGATGACCGCACGGCGGTCGCGGCGCGCGAGCTCACCCAGCCCGGTGATGCCGATCGGCCCCGCCTCGAGATGCTCGACGACGAGGTCGAGGTGCTCGCCGCTCGCACGCTGCGGGGGCAGCCGCGCGAGGTACGAGCGCGCCTCCGCCTCAGAGGAGTACGGACCCCACGAGAACCAGCGTGTCACCTCCGGATCGGACGCGAGCTCGAACAGTGCGGCGGCGTCCTCCGCGCGCGGGATCCGCACGCGCAGCGTCGGGCCGGTGAGGGCGAGGTCGTCCACCGGGGGTAACACTACGGCCATGCACGCGCTGCTCTACGACGTCCACGGCAACGTCCGCGCGCTTGATGCGGTACTCGCCGACGCCGGCGCGCAGGGCGCCGACGCGTACCTCATCGGCGGCGACGTCGCGCTGTTCGGACCCTGGCCGGAGGCGGCGGTGCAACGCCTGCAGGAGCTGGCCCCCGCGACGTGGATCCGCGGTAACGGCGAGCGCTGGACCGCCGATCCGGACGCCGCCCCCGAGCCCGTCCGGCCCGCCACGGCCGCCGCCCGCGAGGCGCTGGGCGACGAGCTGGTGCACGCGCTGAACGCGCTGCCCCACAGCGCGGCGCTCGGCGAGGACACGCGCGCCTGGCACGGCTCGCCGCTCAGCGACGTGCGCTCGTTTCAGCCGCAACCCGCCGACGACGAGGCCGAGTTGCTCGACGGAGTCGGCGAGCGACGGCTGATCTTCGGTCACACGCATCTGCCGTTCGCTCGGACGTCGGCCGTCGGCGACATCGAGCTCGTCAACCCCGGCAGCGTCGGCATGCCGTTCGACGGCGACCACCGCGCCGCCTACGCCCTCCTGCACGACGACGGCAGGATCGAGCACCGCCGCGTGCCCTACGACCACGCGGCGGTCCCCGCTGCGCTGCGCGAGCGCTACGGCGACGCGCCCTGGCTGAAGGCGCCGCTGTACCGCTTCACCCACGCGCGCTTCGGGCCGCAGTGAGCGAGCCCGTGCTGGCGATCGCGCTCGCTCGCGAGCTGCTGCACGGCACGGGGGCGCTGCGCGTGACGATCGCGCTCGACGGTCCCGAACCGGCGCTCGTCGAGTGCGAGCGGCTGCGCGCAATCGTCGTGCGCGACGGCGCCGGCGCGCGCGAGCTCGCGCACGATGCCGCGAGCGATCTCGCGCTGCCCGAGCTGCCGTTCATGCGCCGGCTGCCGGCCTTCGACGTCGACCCTGCCGAGGGCCGCATCGCCGGCGTGCTCGGGGGCCTGGAGATGTTCGGCCGGGTCGTCCGCGACCTCGCCGCGCTGCTGCCCGGGGCAAGCGTCGTGGCCGCTGACTACGAGACGAGCGACCCCGGCACGCCGCTCGGCATCGCCGGGCGCGCCGGCGAGCCGCTTGTCGTCCTGCTCGGCGAGCACGAGTTCACGCTCGACGTCGATGACGCGGGCACCTGACGCCCCCGAGCGCGAACCGGCCTACGCCATCGGCAGCTCTGCCGGGTTCGCCCCGACGATCTTCTTGGAGTCCTCGGCGCGCACGAGCAGCACCGTCGCGATGATGCCGAGGATCGAGAAGCCCGCGCCGGTGAGAAACGCAAGCTGGAAGCCCTCGGTGAGTGCGCCGGGGACCGCCGCCGCCGCACCCCGTTCGGCGAGCAGGAGGTCGGTCGTCTTCGAGGCGGCGATCGTCCCGAGGACGGCGAGCCCGAGCGCCCCGCCGATCTGCTGCGACGTGTTGATCAGGCCCGACGCGAGGCCCGATTCGTCCTTCGAGACGCCGGTCACGGCCGCGATGGTGACCGGCACGAAGGCGAACCCCAGGCCGACCGCGGAGATCACCATCGGCGCGAGCAGGTTGGTCAGGTAGACGCCGTCCTGCGGCACCTGCGCGAACCACAGCAGGCCGATCGTGACGAGCACGAGGCCCGCCAACAGCACCGGGCGGAAGCCGAGCTTCGTGACCAGAACCGAGGCCGCCCCCGCGGACGCGATGATCGCCAGCGCCAGCGGCAGGTAGGACCGCCCGGCCTTCAGCGCGCTGTAGCCGAGCACCTCCTGCATGTAGCGCGACAGGAAGAAGAACATCGCGAAGAGCGCCGCGCCGACGAGCAGGCCGACGAGGTTGGCCCCGGTCAGCGTGCGCAGGCGGAAGATGCCGAACGGCATGAGCGGGTCCTTCGAGCGCAGCTCGATGAACACGAACGTCACGAGCAACGCAGCCGCCACGCCCAGCAGCGTGAGCGTCTGCGTCGAGCCCCAGCCCTCGTTGATCGTGTCGACGAGCGCGAAGACGAGCAACGACAGGCCGGCGGTGACGGTGATCGCGCCGAGGGCGTCGAAGTGGCGCAGGTCGCTGTCGCGGCGGCTCTCGACGAGCAGCCGTGGCGCGAGGATCGCGGCGATGACGCCGATCGGCACGTTGACCCACAGCACCCACTCCCAGCCGGCG
>DASZDB010000464.1:0-2447 GCA_035942495.1 Solirubrobacteraceae bacterium | reverse complement strand
CCTCGGCGTCTCCACGACTCCAGCGACACGCCGCCGGGAGGGCTCCGCTCGCCGTGGCGCGCTCGTCAGCGATGTCAGCCGTGGCGGGCCCGCCGCGGGCGCGGGGCTGCGTGAGGGCGACGTAATAGTCGAGCTCGGGGGTCGTCCGGTGCGATCGCCTGCCGCGCTGGCGCGCGTGGTGGCGCGCCGACGCCCCGGCGAGACGATCCCGCTGGGGGTGACACGCGGCGGGCGGCGGATGACGCTCCGCGCCGAGCTCGCGGAGCGGCCGCGAGGCTAGGGGCGAGCGTGCCTGAACTGCAAGTCCGGCGCAACGACCTTGCTTCCTGTCAGCTCGTCGCGGGTGAGTCACGGAGCGAGGAGCCGGCCGAAGGCGAGGCTCAGCTGCGCATCGAGCGCTTCGCGCTGACCTCGAACAACGTCACGTACGCGACTCGGGGCGATGAGCTCGGGTACTGGCGGCTCTTCCCGGCGCCGGAGGGCTGGGGCCGCATCCCTGCCTGGGGCTATGCGCGTGTGGTGGCATCGCGCTCCACCGCAGTGGCGGAGGGCGCGCGTCTGTTCGGCATCGTGCCAATGGCCGGCTACGTAACAGTCTGTCCGCAAGCCCACCGGATCGGTTTCGTGGACGCGGCACCGCATCGCAGCGAGCTCGCGCCGGTGTACAACCGGTACATGCCGGTCGACGAGGCGGCAGACGACGCGGCGCTCGTCATGCGCCCTCTCTTCGGTACCTCGCTGGTGCTGGACCTCGTGTTGGCGGAGGCCGCCTTCAACGGAGCGCGGACCGTCGTGCTGACGAGCGCGTCCAGCAAGACCGGCTACGGGGTCGCGCACCTGCTCCGCGATCGGGACGTCGAGACGATCGGGCTGACCTCTGCGGATCGGCGGACGTGGGTCCAGGGCCTGGACCTCTATGACGAGGTACTGACCTACGACGACGTGGCTGATCTAGGCGCGCCAGACGGCGCAGTGCTCGTCGACTTCGCCGGCGACAGTGCCGTCGTGCGCCGGGTACACGAAAAGCTCGGAAACGTCCTCAGACGGTCGATCCGCGTCGGCTTCACCCACTGGGCCGCTGTGTCCGACGAGGCGCCGCTGCCGGGGCCGATCCCGGAGTTCTTCTTCGCCCCGACCGAGATGGCCCGGCGCGGCCGCGAGCTGACGGAGCGGTACCTGGCAGCGTGGCCGCAGTTCGCGCCGGTGGTTCAGCGCACGATGCGAATCGAGCGCGTCACTGACGGCGACGTGCTGATACGCGCCTACCGTGAGCTGCTCGCCGGCCGCGTCGACCCCGCGGTCGGGCACGTGGTCAGTCTGTGACGCGGGCCGGCGGCGGGTTTCCGTCGATGTTGGCCGGGATCGCCCCGGCCTGCGATACTCCCTGTATGCGCCGCCACAGCAAGCGCCACCGCAAGCGCTGAGCCTCCCCGGCTCCGCTCGCCGCCCGGCTCTACGCCTATGCGTTCCTGGGCGACTTCGTACTGCTGTACCCGCTGTACGCCCTGCTCTTCAGCGACGCGGGGCTTTCAACCGCCGAGATCTCGTCGCTGTTCGCCATCTGGTCGGCCACCGGCTTCGTGCTCGAGGTGCCGTCGGGTATCTGGGCGGACGCGGTATCGCGACGCCTCCCACTCGCGCTCGCCCCGCTGCTCAGCGGCTGCGGGTTCGCGATCTGGGTGCTCGCGCCGTCGTATCCCACGTTCGCGCTCGGGTTCGTCCTGTGGGGTGCTCAGGGCGCGCTGCAGTCGGGCGCGCTCGAGGCGCTCGTCTATGAAGAGCTAGAGCACGCCGGGGAGGCGCCGCGCTACGCGCAGGTGATGGGACGTGCCGCCGCGCTCGGGACGGTCGCGGTGGGCGCAGCCATGGGGCTCGCCGCTCCGGTGTTCGCGGCCGGCGGCTTTGACGCCATCGGTGCGGCCAGCGTGATCGCCTGCCTGGCGGCGGCCGCCGTCGGCGCGACGTTCCCGGAGCATCGGACCGCGCCCGCGGCCAGTGAGCTGCCCGGCATCCGGGCACACCTCGTGATGGTGCGAACCGGCCTGGAGGACATGCGCCACTCTCCCGCGCTGCGGCGCGCGCTGCTCGTCGTGCCCGCGGTCACCGCGGTCTGGGGCTCCCTCGAGGAGTACGTGCCGCTGCTCGCGCTCGAGACCGGGGTGGAGCGCGAGACCGTCCCGCTGCTCGCGCTGCTCGTCGCTGCCGCCACCGCCGTGGGCGGGATGCTTGCAGGCCGCGCGAACGCGCTGTCCGCTCGCGGCGTCTCGCTCGCACTTGCGGGGGCCGCCGTCGCGCTCGCTTTCGGGGCGCTGTCGCTCAAGCCGGCCGGCTTCATCCTCTTGGCCGTCGCCTTCGCCGGCTTCCAAGCGCTCACGGTGGTCGCGGACGCGCGGCTGCAGGACGCGATCGAGGGGCCGGCCCGCTCGACGGTGACGTCCGTCGCGGGG
>DASZDB010000463.1:0-5177 GCA_035942495.1 Solirubrobacteraceae bacterium | reverse complement strand
GCTCCTGTTCGCCGGCGAAGTCCACGACCGATCACGTCACGCTGATAGGCCACGGCTAACGACCGGAGGCGTAGGGTCGTGCCGTGGAGCTGCGTCAACTTCGCTACTTCGTCGCGGTCGCCGAGGAGCTGCACTTCGGCCGGGCGGCGCAGCGCCTGCACATCGCGGCGCCGTCGCTGTCGCAGCAGATCAAGGCGCTCGAGCGAAGCGTCGGCGCGCCCCTGTTCGAGCGCGACCGGCGCCACGTCGCGCTGACCGCCGCGGGCCGCCTCTTGTTGCCCGACGCCCGCGAGATCCTCGCCGCCGCGGCGGCGGCGCAGCGCCGGATCGCGGGCACGACGGGGCCGCTGCGGATCGGGTACGTCGACTGGCTGCCCGACGAGCTCGTCCGGTCGATTCAGTCCGACGTCCGCATCGACCAATGGGTCATGCCGAGCCACGCGCAGGTTGCGCGCGTGATGGACGGCGCGCTCGATGCCGCGATCGCCCACGTCACAGGACCCGACGATCGGCTTGACCTGCGCCTGCTGTGGCCGCAGCCGCTTCACGCGGTCACGCCGGCCACCGCAGAGCCGGAGGCGCTCGCGGCGCCCGTCGTCCGCGTGCTCCTCGCCGCCGCCGACGGAACGTCCTGGGACACGTGGAACCACTACGCCGCGCAGTTCGCCGAAGCGGTCAGCGCACGCGCCGTACGCGTCGACGCCGGCGACATCGCGGGCGCCGCGTTCTACGACCGCTGCCTGCGCATCGGCAAACCGGTGCTCGCCGGACCCCTGCGGATCGCGGCGTCTCTGCCGGCGGGACTGCGCGAGCGCGAGGTCCATGACCCCACGCCGCTGTGGTGCTGGTCGCTTGTGACGCGCGCCGACGACGAGCGGCCCGCCATCGCGGCGCTGCGCGACGAGGCGACGAAGGTCACACGCGCCGCCGGCCTACACGTCCGGCCTGTCGGCGCCTTCTGGGTCCCGTCCGACGATCCGCACCGCGGCGAAACGGCCGCCCTGCGCACCTAACGTCGCGGAGCGGTGGGCGGCGGCGGTCGGCCAGGCGCAGGCACCGAGCCGCTTGCTCTGCGCGCGAACGTCGGCGATCACGCGCGGGGTTTCGGGTCGTTGAACGGGGGTAGTCGCGGGGAGCGTTCTTAGGGGGTCTGGACGGCTCACGGCGCGCTGCACAACGGGCGTATGGACCGGGGCCGGCCTGCAGGATGGCGGGTCCCGGGACCGGCTCGTGACCGGTCGCGCGCAGAAGCACGTTCAGACATCAACGCGGCTGCCGCATAACCCAGGTACCGCTGCTGATCGCGTCGGTGACAACGCTGGTGCAGCCAGGCGCGCTGCGCGCCGCGCCCACGGTTTTGGCGGACGCAGTGATCCGTGATCGTCGCGGCGGCGAAGAAGCTGGCGCAATGCTGATGTCGCTGATCAAGGGCTTTACCGGGAAGCCGTCGCACGCGCCGTTGACCGATGTGAGCATCGGCGCCTACACGATCGGGGTGGCGATGCTCGTCGCCGGGGCGCTGGGCCTTGAGCAGGAGGCGATGGCAAAGGGCGCGCTGCTGGCGATCACGGGCGGCCTTATCGTCGCGGTCCCGACATCGCTGACCGGACTGCTGGACTGGCTGGACCTCGCCAAGGGCAGCGCCGCGCGCACGCTCGGCCTGTACCACCTGCTCGTGATGATCACCGCCACGGCGCTGTTCGCGGCGACGTGGCTGGCGCAGCGCCAAGGCTACCTCGACGGCGAGGTCACGACGCTCGGATTGATCCTCGGCGTCGCTGCCTTCGCCCTGCTCGTGCTCGGCGGAACGCTCGGCGGCGCCCTGGCGTACGTGTACGGCGTGCGCGTCGTCAACCGGGACGTGCCGGTCGCCGACGCCGTGATCCCGGGGCGCCTCGAGGAGCCCAGCAGCGGCTCGCGCCGCTCCGCCGCAGGCGGAGGCGGACGGACCGACTGGACCGGCTGGTCGGCGCCGCGCTGAGCTTGCGGCGACGACACGCCAGCCGAGAGAGCGGGGCATCAGGCGCACGCCGGCGGTGAGCGGCCGCAGCGGGCGCGGAACGCCCACCGCGACGTCGCTGCCGACGATGCGGCGAATGGGTGGTGGAGATGGGGGAGTTCCCCGATGAGCGGACGGGCGTCGGTCGGCGAGGGTTGCGGCCATGTCCTCCACCATCACTCCCAAGACCTCGCTCGACGCAGCGCTGCGCTCCGGCGGCTTCGTCGGCCGCGTCGTCGACCCACTCGATCCCGACTACGACCGCGCCCGCGCCGGCTGGAACGGCGCGGTCGACCGCCGTCCCACCGCGATCGCGTATGCCTCGGACGCCGATGACGTGTCCGCCGCGATCCGCGTCGCGCGCTCGATCGGAACACCGTTCACGATTCGCTGCGGCGGGCACTCCGTGTTCGGTCGCTCCATCCGTGACGACGCGTTGTGCATCGACCTGCGCGCCCTCAATGGCGTCGACGTCGACGCCAAGCGGCAGATCGTGCGCGTCGGTGGGGGAGCGCTGATCGGCGAGCTTGACGCCGTCACACAGGAACACGGGCTCGCGGTGCCGGCCGGGCAGATCTCCCACACCGGCGTCGGAGGCCTCACCCTCGGCGGCGGCCTCGGCTGGCTGATGCGGCGCCACGGCCTGACGATCGACTCGCTGATCGCCGCCGACGTCGTGCTCGCCGACGGGTCGCTCGTCCGTGCGTCGGCGGAGGAGCACCCCGACCTGTTCTGGGCGCTGCGCGGCGGCGGCGGCGACTACGGCGTCGTCACCGAGTTTGCGTTCCGCGCTCACCACGTCGGGCCGACGGTGCTTGCCGGCATGCTCGTCTACCCCTACGACCGGGCCGGTGAGGCGCTGCGACGCACGCGCGAGCTGATGCGCGACGCGCCCGAGGAGCTCGGGGTGTTCGCGGTCCTGCTCACCGCGCCTCCCGTGGAGCCGTTTCCGCCGCAGCTGCGCGGCCGGCGCGTCGCGGTCATCAGCGCGGCGTGGTGCGGCGAGCTCGAGGAGGGCGAACGCGTGCTGGCTGCGCTGCGCACGGAGCGTCCGGCCGCGCTGGACCTCATCGGCCCGATGCCGTACGTCGCCCTGCAGTCGATGCTCGACCCGACGGCGATGCACCACTGGAACTACTACGACCGGCTGCACTACTTCGACGAGCTGTCCGACGAGCTGCTCGACACGCTCGTCGCCGGCTTCGAACAGGTGCCGGCACCACAGGCGCACGTCATCACGGGCTGGCTCGGCGGCGCGGTCGCACACGTGCCCGAGGGCGCGACGGCGTTCGGGCACCGCTCCGCGCGCATGATGACGTGGCTGATCGGCTGCTCCGGCGACCAACCGGTCGCGCCGACGGCGCAGTGGGTCCGCCGTCTGTGGGACGACATGGCGCCCTACGCGACCGGCGGGACGTACGTCAACGCCCTCACGCCCGACCGCCCGATCGCCGATGCCTACGAGGCCGGCGTCCTCGAGCGGCTGCTGGAGGTCAAGCGTCGCTACGACCCGGACGCTGTCTTCAGCGGTCACGGCATCGGCTGACGCCGGCGCTCGCCGGCGAGTCGCGGCCGTTCAAACGCCCTCGCGAACTGCGTACGCGGCCGCCTCCGCGCGGCTGCGCACGCCGAGCTTGGCCAGGACGCGGCCGACGTGGTGCTCCGCGGTCTTCGGCGCGATCACCAGGCGCTCGGCGATCTGGCCGTTGGACAGCCCGGTGGCGACGAGCCGCAGCACCTCGCGCTCACGCAAGGTGAGCTCGTCGCGGCCCGAGCGGCCGGCGCTGCGGCCCGCGCGGCCGAGCCGGCGCAGCAGCGCCGCGGCTTGGTCGGCGTCGGGCCGCGCGTCGAGGCGCTCGAAGACCACGAGCGCGTCGCGGGCGACGCGCGGCGCCAGCGGCGACCCGAGCCGCGTGTGCACCTCGGCGAGCCCGAGCCGAGCTCGCGCCTCCTCGAGCGGCATCCGCAGGACGGCGAAGCGCGCCGCAGCAGACTCGAGGTGGCGCTGGGCCGCCGCCGTGTCGCCGATTGCCAGCGCCGCGCGACCTGCCGCCAGGTCGGCCTCGGCGCCGAGATCCTCGCGACCGGCCGCCGCCGCCAGCGACGTCAGTCGGGCGGCGACGTCCACGGCGCGCGGCGCGTCGTCGTGCGCGAGGGCGAGCGCCGCCTCCAGGGCGACGATCTCGGGCGTGTCGGCGTTCGCCGCTCGCTGGTCGAGCAGCGCCTGTGCTACGGCCAGGTCGCCGCGCTGCAGATGCATGAGAACCAGCGGCACGAGCGCGGCCGGCTCGTCCTCGATGCCCGTGAGCAGGCGCGCGGCCTCGTCGGTGCGGCCCTGACGTACCCGCAGCTCGGCCAGCACCGCGAGCGGGAACACGCGCGCCGACCCACGGCCCGGTCGCGCCGGGTCGCGCCGCAGGGCGCCCAGCAGCACCTCCTCGGCCCGCGCCCAGTCGCCTGCGCGCACGAGGACGCCGCCGAAGATCCCTCGGCACCACGCCTGAACGGGCAGGAAGCGGCGGCGCTCGACGAACTCCACGACCACCTCGCACCACTGCGCCGCGCGATCGAGGTCAGCGATGTCGTGACAGACCGTCAGCGTGGTGCAGCACGCGTCCCCGCAGGCCAGCGGATCGCTGGTCTCACCCTCGAGCGCGATCGCCATCGCCTCGTCGAGCAGCGCGACTCCCTCGTCGACGCGCCCCTGCCGTACCAATGCCCGACCCAGCTGCGCAAGCGCCATGCACTCGACGTCCGGGTCGCCCAGCTCGTGCGCGACGGCCAATGCCGCCCCGGCGTGCCGTTCGGCCTCGCCGGGGTCGCGCGCCCGCTTTGCGTCCTCGATCGCCAGCCAGCCGTGCTCGGGGCCGGTCGGCAACCCGCCGAGCAGCCGCCGCGCGCGCGCCAGCCAGCCGGCCGCGGCTGCGTCGCGGCCGTCGATCCGATGCTCCGCCGCGAGATAGGTCGCGATCCCGCCGGCGCGCCGGACGTCGCCGCGGCGCAGGGCGGCCGCGTACGCATCGCGGCGGCGGTCGATGGCCGCCGCCCGATCGTCGAGCCACCACAGCGCCTGCCCGAAGCCGTCGAGTGCCTCGGGGTCGTCGGGATCGTCGTCGAGCACCGCCGCGAACGCGTCGCGGGCCTGCACCCACTCGGCGCGGCCGAAATGCCCCCAAGC
>DASZDB010000462.1:0-6010 GCA_035942495.1 Solirubrobacteraceae bacterium | reverse complement strand
GAGTCGAGCAGCGCAACCCGTTGCGTCAGGCCAGCCGTGGGGGGTCGTCCGGGCACGCTCGAAGACCGCAACTCGCCGCCGCAGCTGTCGCTGTTCGCGCATTGGCGCGCTGTGCCCTATGCGGAAACGACCGCTTCAGTGCTCGTACGCGCCATTGCGCGTAGAGTCCTGCCGGTTTCGCGTTTCCGCACGGGGGGCGTCTGATCGGCAGTCGTAGCCACGACGCAGGGCTGGAGCCACAAGCGCGACAGCTCGGTGGCGCGACTGCGTGGGCGCCGTCGCAAGCAGCTGACGCGAGCTGCGCCACCACCGTGCCGATCGACGCCAGCTCAAGCTTCGCGCAGGGCGCCGGTCTCAGCGCGATGAGGGTCGCTCGCGGGGACCCAGAACGCCCCGGCCGGCCGGGCGTGCAGGCCGGCCGAGTGTGTGACCTTCGTCGCCTCGTCGCGGAGGGCCGCGATGGCGGGGCGGTCGTCGTCGGAGCGCGTCACGAGCGACCAGCACCACAGCGGCGTCGGGTCGCGCACCGCGCGCTCGCGCAGTCCGGTCGGCATGGACGCCGCGATCCGCAGGGGTCCGGCGAGCACCGGCTTGCCGATGCGCAGGCAGCGGTCGTAGAACGCGGCGCCTGCGATGTCGCCGGCGTCGGCGCGTACGACGCGTGCGCCGACGGCGTCCGCGAACTGCGCGGCGTAGTGGTTCCACGTGTCCCAGGACGTTCCGTCGCCGGCGGCGAGGAGCACGCGGACGAGGGGCGCCGCGAGCGCCTCCGGCTCGGCGCCGGCCGGCGTGACGGCGTGCAGCGGCTGCGGCCACAGCAGGCGTAGGTCGAGCCGATCATCGGCGCCTGCGACGTGAGCGATCGCGGCATCGAGCGCGCCGTCGATCACGCGCGGAACCTGCACGTGGCTCGGCATGACCCATTGGTCGATGCGGACGTCGGACTGAATGGACTGGACGAGCTCGTCGGGCAGCCAGTCGACGTAGCCGATCAGCAGCGGCCCCGTGGTGCCGGCGATCCGCCGCTGCGCGGCCGCCGCGGCGGCGAGGATCTCGCGGGCGTCGGGCAGCAGCTGGCGTCCGGCGGCGGTCAGCGCGACGTGGCGGCGGTCGCGCTCGAACAGCGGCGCGCCGACGCTTCGCTCGAGCGCCTTGATCTGCTGCGACAGCGACGGCGCCGCGATGTGGAGGCGCTGCGCGGCGCGGCCGAAGTGCAGCTCCTCGGCGACGGCGACGAAGTAACGCAGCTGGCGCAGCTCCACCGCACAACCGTACGCCTCGATCGTTAGGCGTGGCCTAACAGCGTGACCTCATCGGTCGTGGACATCCGCCCCGAACGCGAGCAGGATCGACGCATCACCCACACACCACGACGGAGGCTGACATGAACACCCAGACAATCCCCACCACCAGCTCGACCGGCACGCAGAGCAAGCCCGTCGACATGAAGCTCGAGGTCGTCGTCGTGCCCGTTGCGGACGCCGAGCGCTCCAAGGTCTTCTACGAGTCCCTGGGCTGGCGCCTGGACGCGGACTTCGTCTTCAGCGAGACCTCCCGGATCCTGCAGTTCACGCCGACAGGCTCTGACGCCTCGATCATCTTCGGCACGGGCGTCAGCTCGGCGACGCCGGGCTCCGTCTCGGGGCTCCTGCTCGCCGTCTCCGACATCGACGCCGCGCACGACGACCTCGTCGCGCGGGGCATCGACTCGAGCGAGGTCTTCCACGGCGTCGACTCCGTGTTCGGCAGCGCCGACCGCCAGGCCGGCGCGGACCCCGACCACGGCGCCTACCAGTCGTTCGTGTCGTTCAGCGACCCGGATGGCAACGGGTGGCTGCTGCAGGAGGTCACGTCGCGCCTGCCCGGGCGGGTGACCGGCGCGTCCTTCAAGGACGTCGGCGATCTCGCCGATGCGCTGGAGCGCGCGGCCGAGGCGCACGGCGAGCACGAGGCTCGCAACGGCGGCGAGTACGACGCCGAGTGGCCGGACTGGTACGCCACCTACATGGTCGCCGACCACGCCGGGACGGAGCTGCCGGCATGAACGACTACGACGTCATCGTCGTCGGCGGCGGCTCGCCCGGCGAGCACACCGCCGGAGCACTCGCAGAGGGCGGCCTTCGGGTCGCCCTCGTCGAGCGCGAGCTGGTCGGCGGCGAATGCAGCTATTGGGCGTGCATCCCGTCGAAGACGCTGCTGCGACCCGGCGAGGCGGTGCATGCCGCGCGCAACGCCGGGGCGACCGCCGAGGTCGACGTCGACGCGGCACTGGCCTGGCGCGACTTCATGGTCTCGGAGTACTCCGACGGCGGCCAGGAGCGCTGGCTTGCCGACAACGGCATCGACCTGCTGCGCGGTACGGGCCGGCTCGCCGGGCCCGGCGCGGTCGAGGTCGACGGCGTGAGGCACACCGCCGACCACGTCGTTCTCGCGAACGGCGCCGACGCGATCGTGCCGCCCATTCCGGGGCTCCGCGAGCTCGACGGCATCTGGACCAACCGCGAGGCCACGGGCATGAAGGCCGTGCCGCGCCGGCTGCTCGTCCTGGGCGGCGGGCCGGTCGGGGTCGAGATGGCGCAGGCCGTGCGGCGCCTCGGCGGCGAGGTCGTCCTCCTCGAGGGCGCGGCGCACGTGCTCTCGCGCGAGCCCGCTCCCCTCGGCGAGGCACTCGCCGAGGCCCTGCGCCGCGACGGCATCGAGCTCGTCCTCGGCGCGCACGCGACGAGCGCGCGGCGCGACGGCGAGGACTACGTGCTCGACCTCGACGACGGGCGCGCGCTGCGCGGCGACCGCCTGCTCGTGGCCACGGGCCGGCGGCCGCGCATCGACGGCATCGGCCTCGAGACCGTCGGGATCGAGCCGAACGGTCACCGCATCCCCGTCGACGCGCACCTGCGCGCCGGCGAGGGCCTGTGGGCGGTCGGCGACGTCACCGGCATCTGGCCGCTGACCCACGTCGGCAAATACCAGGGCCGCGTGGTGGCGGCGAACATCCTCGGCGATCCCCGCGAGGCCAACTACGAGGCGGTTCCGCGCGTCACCTATACAGACCCGCAGGCGGCGGCGACCGGCGCGACCGAGGCGCAGTTCAGCGCGACGGCGCTCGTGTCGGAGGTCGCCAAGACCGCCACGTACACGCGCGCGTATGCGGAGTCCAACGGCTTCCTGACGGTGCTCAGCGACGGCGAGAAGCTGACCGGCGCCTACGCGCTGGGGCCCGAGGCGGGCGAGTGGCTGCAGCAGGCGACGCTCGCCATCCGCGCGCGCGTCCCGCTCGATGTCCTCAACGACACCATCCAGCCGTTTCCGACCTTCTCGGAGATCTACCTCGGCGCCATCAAGGCGCTCCGCAGCGAGGTCGCCGCACGGCACCAGGCACTACCGGCATCAACCGAGAGCGACACCGGAGGCCCGCGATGATGGCAGCCGAGGTCGCGACGTTCGGGCGCCCGGCTGTGCGCTGGGCCAGACCGAGCACATGAACGAGCTCGCGAAGCGTTTCCTGGACCTTCATCGCCGCGGCGACCCGCTGCTGATCCCCAACCCGTGGGACGCCGGCTCGGCGAAGCTGCTGGCCTCGCTCGGCTTTGAGGCACTCGCCACCACCAGCGCCGGATTCGCCGCGACGCTGGGCCGAGTCGACAACTCCGTCGCGCGGGAGGAGGCGCTCGGCCACTCCGCGACGATCGTGGCGGCTACCGCGCTGCCGGTCTCGGCTGACCTCGAGAACGGGTTCGGCAACGATGCCGACGCCGTCGCGGAGACCGTCCGGGGCGCCGTCGCCGCAGGGCTCGCCGGCTGCTCGATCGAAGACTCGACCGGGCGCGACGACGAGCCGCTGTATGCCATCGAACATGCCGCCGAACGCATAGCTGCGGGGGCGCAGGCGGCGCGCGGACAGCTGGTGCTCACCGCTCGCGCCGAGAACTACGTCGTCGGACGCGAGGACCTCCGCGACACGATCGCGCGACTGCAGGCGTACCAGGAGGCTGGCGCGGATGTGCTCTACGCACCACGGCTCACCCGAATCGAGGACGTCAAGTCCGTCGTGGAGTCGGTCGACCGGCCGGTGAACGTCCTCGCCTTCACCGGGTTGCCCCCTGTCTCCGAGCTCGCTGCGGCCGGTGTGAGCCGCGTCTCCGTCGGCGGTTGGTTTGCATTCGCGGCACTCGCCGCGCTCGTGGAAGCCGCCGCCGAACTACGCGAGCGCGGCACCTACGGCTACATCGACGCCGCGCGAGGCGGTGCGGCCGCCGCGGTCAAGGCCTTCATGGATTGAGGCTGCGAGCGAGCGCTGCCGCTTCTGTTCTTGCACGTGCGGCCGACGCGTCAGGCCGGTTCAGGCGACCGGCGCAGCTCGTGGACGACGTAGGGGCTGCGGATCAGCAGCTCGGGCGCGCCCTCGTTGGCCGCAGCGAGTTCGTGGATCATCTCCTCGCGCAGACTGTCGAGCAGTCCGGCGCGTTCGAGAATCGGCCAGGCATCCATGGCCATTGGATGCTCACGGCCGGCGTCGACGTATGCCTCCGGCGAGGCTGCGCGGATCTCGAGCTCGCCGTGGGTCGTGCTGAGCGCCAGTCCAGACGGCTCGGCGATCGAACGGACCGCGTCGCCATCCGACCACGCGAAGCGCTTGGGCGGCGCTGCGCCAGTGGCGCGCCCGAGGGCTCGGCCAAAGACGGTGAGCATCGCGTTGATCGGCCCAGCCGGGATCCATGCCGTGATGTACGCCCGGCCATCGCTGCGCAGCACACGCGCGACCTCGCGTGCCGCCTGGGCGGGATCAGCCGCGAAGATGACGCCGAAGACCGATAGGACGATGTCAAACGACGCGTCGGCGACCGGAAGCGCCAGCGCGTCCCCCACCAGGAACTCTGCGAACAGAGCCGACTCGTCAGCCCGCTGCCTGGCGACGGCGACAAGTCGTTCAGAGACGTCCACGCCGACGACATCGGCACCCCGAGCGGCAGCGAGCAACGCCGCGTTCCCGGTCCCGCACGCGACATCGAGCACGCGATCACCCGCGGTCGGTGCCGCCATCGCGACGATCGCCTCGGCAACCGGCTCGAGCTCCGCCGCCGTCTGTTCATAGCGCCCCTTGCCCCAGTCGACCATGACCGCGAGTATCGCCCGTCAGCACGGCGGCAGCGGTCGGTTGCCGGACGCCCAGGGCTGCCCGGGTCCTTCCCGTTATCGAGAGGCTTGACATCGAACCCAACGTCAAGCCCCGGCGTTCCGGTAGAGGTTCCTCGGAGGGACGCGCTGCCGGCGGCGGCGAAGCCCGTCAACTGTCGCCGTTTCGCGTCCCGCTGACGGACCGCCTGTGCCGAGGCCGATCGTGGCGCGCCGAGTGCGCATATCGCACCTTGCGCGCCACAACCGCGTCGCGCGCGCCGCAATGACGCGCTGGGGGCGGTATCGCACCTCGCGCGTCACCGTCGCTCTACGTTCCCTCGGAGGAACGCGCTGCCGGCGGCGCGGAGGCTCGTCACGATGGCCGTTTCGGGTCCTGCTGATCGACCGGCATCGCGTTCTCGTAGTCGGGTGGCAATGCACCGCGACGCGGGCGCGACAGCGAAGCGGAAGCCGCGGTGGGCACACAGCTGAGACATGCCATCGTCGGGACCTCCGCGCCGCCGACGATCCACATCGAAGCGGTGACAGCGACGACCACGTCGAGGGCATCCCCGACGGGGTGCGCCGGCGCCGGCGCCGACGGGGAGGCGGTAGCCGTTCGTCGCCGCCAGCCGCAGAGACAGCACCTCGTGGCGGCCATCCTCGTGTCGCTCCCTGCGACCCGGCACCACGACGTGGTGCTCGATCAGCCCACTGCGGCGCGCCCACACCGCCTTCGCCTCGAGGTACGTGCGGATCCCGCCGCTGCGCTCGCCGAGAACATCGCCACGTCGGCCACCCGCAGCGGCGCGCGGCGCGCCGGGAGCGGCGTGCCGGCGCCGCGCAGGCGGCGCCGCGCCTCGTGCACGGCGGCCTCACGCGGCACGGCTGGCCT
>DASZDB010000461.1:0-3845 GCA_035942495.1 Solirubrobacteraceae bacterium | reverse complement strand
GGAATGCCCGTGTCGGTCCTCGGGTCGTAATCGGTCATGCAGCTCTCCTCTGGTTGTCTGTCTCCTGCCACACCCCCCGCCGACGATGCTCCCGCCAGAGCACCGCGACACCGCGACGTATTGTCGCCGTCAGCGACGCCGCGTGCGTTCTGGTGCCAACGCAAGCCCGATCAGCTGCCCGCACGGTGTGCCATCCGCTGCTGCCACGCCCACGCGCGCCGGACCTCGCCGCGCGTGCAATGCGCGACGATGTGGCCATGGCCATCGAGTTCCGGCCCGAGCGGGCCGATCGCTCACCGGGCCGCGAACTGCTGGCGGAGCTGATCGCCTACTTCAACGACGTCTATCCGGGGCGCGCCGCGCGACCAGGCTCGGTCACCACGGCCGACGAGATGGTGGCGCCGCACGGCGTGTTCCTCGTCGGTTACGAGGATGGCGAGGCGGTCGCAATCGGCGGGCTGCGTCCGCTGGAGGACGGGATCTGCGAGATCAAGCGGATGTACGTCGTGCCGGCCGCGCGCTCGCGCGGCGCGGGGCGGGCGCTGCTGGCGGCGCTCGAGGACGCGGGGCGCGCCCTTGGCTACGACCGCGTCCGGCTCGACGCGGGGCCGCAGCAGCGTCACAGCCGCGCGCTCTTCGCGAACGCGGGCTACGTCGAGATCGCGCGCTACAACGCCAACCACATCGCGGAGTACTTCGCGGAGAAGCGGCTGTGACGGGGGACGACACGCGCGCGCGCATCCTCGTGCGCCTGCAGCCCGCGCCGGCCCGCGCTCGCCCGGGGCCGATGCGGCGGCGCTGAACGCCGCGCTCGGGCTCGCGTGAAATGTAGGTTGTGCCGTTGATGGGAGGCGCTGACCACGGCGGCGCGGGCGATCCGCTCGGCATGGATGCCGAGGCGATGCGCGCGCTCGGCTACCGCACCGTCGACATGCTGGTCGCGCGCCTGACGGATCCGTCGGTCCCGCCGCTGCGCCGCGCGACGCCGACCGAGATGCGCGCGCGCCTCTCCGGCCCGCCCCCGCCGGACGGGCAGGACTTCGAGGCGATCGTCGAGCGCCTCGAGCGCGACGTCCTGCCCTTCATGAGCCGCGGCGATCACCCGGGCTTCTTCGCGTTCATCCCCTTCTGCGGCACCTGGCCGGGTGCGCTGGGCGACTTCGTGGCGAGCGCCTGCAACGTCTACGCCGGCTCGTGGATGGAGTCGGCCGGACCGACGCAGCTCGAGCTCGAGGTGCTGAGCTGGTTCAAGGGGTGGATCGGCTATCCGGATCGCGCCGGCGGGATCCTCGTCGGCGGCGGCTCGGCGGCGAACCTGACCGCGCTGGCCTGCGCACGCGAGTCGCTCGTCGGATCGATGTCCGACGACGTCGTCGGCTACGTCTCAGACCAGGCGCACTCCTCGCTCGGGCGCGCCGCGCGCGTGCTCGGCTTTCGGCCTGAGCAGCTGCGCGTGCTGCCCCACGACGCCGACTTCCGGCTCGATCCGCACGCCGTCGCCGCCGCGATCGAGGCCGACGTGCGAGCGGGCCGCCGGCCGCTGTTCGTCGCCGCCACGGCCGGCACGACGAACACCGGGTCGATCGATCCGCTCGACGAGCTCGCGACGTTGTGCCGTGAGCGCGGGGTGTGGCTGCACGTCGATGCGGCGTACGGCGGCTTCGCCGGGATGACGGAGCGGGGCCGGGCGCTGCTGCGCGGCATCGAGCGGGCGGACTCCGTGACGCTCGACCCGCACAAGTGGCTCTACCAGCCCTACGAGTGCGGGGCGCTGCTCGTGCGCGACGACCACGCGCTGCGGGCCGCGTTTCAGATGACACCCGACTACCTGCAGGACTCCGAGGAGGCGGCGGAGGAGGTCAACCTCGCCGACCGCGGCGTCCAGCTCACGCGCAGCTCGCGGGCGTTCAAGGTCTGGCTGTCGCTGCAGTACTTCGGCGAGCGCGCGTTTCGCGAGGCGATCGATCGCTCGCTGGACCTCGCGCAGCTCGTGCTCGAGCGTGTCGAGGCCGGCGCCGACCTCGAGCTCATGGCGCCGCCGTCGCTGGGGATCGTCTGCTTTCGCCGGCGCTTCGACGGCGTCGCGACCGACGACGACGACGCCGATCGGCGCAACGCCGCGCTCGTCGCGGGCCTCGAGCGCAGCGGCCTGGGGCTCGTGTCGTCGACCGTGCTGCGCGGGCGCTACGCGCTGCGCGTCTGCGTCATGAACCACACGACGGCGCGTGCCGACGTCGAGCGGGTGATGGACTTCCTCGAGACGTCCACGCCCGTCGCCCTGTCGGCCGCGGACGCCGCCGTGACGTACCGCCGCGACGGCGAGATCCGGCGCGCGTAGCCGGGGACGTGTCGGATAACCCTCGCCCGGCGAGGCTCAGTCGACACACGCCTGGCCTTCCGCCAGCACGTACGCGAACACGAGCGGCGCGACGATCGTCGCGTCGGACTCGATCACGAACCGCGGCGTGTCGACGGCCAGCTTCTCCCACGTGATCTTCTCGTTGGGCACCGCGCCGGAGTACGACCCGTACGACGTCGTCGAGTCCGAGATCTGGCAGAAGTAGCTCCACAGCGGCGTGTCGCCGAGCTCCATGTCCTGGCGCAGCATCGGCACGACGCAGACCGGAAAGTCGCCGGCGATCCCGCCGCCGATCTGAAAGAAGCCGACCGGGCGCGACGCCGACTGCGCCTGATACCAGGACGCCAGCTCCATCATGTACTCCACGCCGGTGCGCACCGTGTGGACGTTGGCGATCGTCCCCTTCAGGCAGTGCGACGTGTAGATGTTGGCGCTCGTCGAGTCCTCCCAGCCGGGGACGAAGATCGGCAGGTCGCGCTCGCAGGCGGCGACGAGCCACGAGTCGGCGGGATCGATCTGGTGATGCTCGTCGAGACGCCCGCTGCGCAGGATCCGGTAGAGGAACTCGTGCGGAAACAGCCGCTCGCCGGCGACGTCGGCGCGCGTCCACTCGTCCAGCACGGCCGCCTCGATGCGCCGGATCGCCTCCTCCTCGGGGATGCACGTGTCGGTGACGCGATTGAGATGGCGCTCGAGCAGATCCTGCTCGTCGCGCGGTGTGAGCTCGCGGTAGTTCGGGACGCGCACGTAGTGGTCGTGGGCGACGAGGTTGTAGACGTCCTCCTCGAGGTTCGCGCCCGTGCAGCAGACCGCGTCGACCTTTCCGGCGCGGATCATCTCGGCGAGCGACAGGCCCAGCTCGGCTGTGCTCATCGCGCCGGCCATCGTCAGGAACATGCTGCCGCCGGCATCGAGCAGGTCGCGGTAGCCGCGCGCCGCGTCGATCAGCGCCGCTGCGTTGAAGTGGCGGAAGTGGTGCTCGATGAATGCCTTGACCTCGTTGGCGTGCTGCATCGGCTCACGCCCGGTTCATCGCGTAGGTGATCGATTTGTAGAGCAGCTTCGCGACGGCGAAGTCGGCGTGGTGCAGTCCGGGCTGCGGGGCGAGCTCCACGCAGTCGATGCCGAGGATCGAGCCCTCGGCCGCGGTCGTGGAGATGATCTCGAGCGCCTCGCGCCAGCTCAGGCCGTCGGGCTCGGGCGCGCCGGTGGCCGGCACGATCGCGGGGTCGAGGCCGTCGACGTCGATCGTGAGGTGGATCCGGCGCCCGCGCACGCGCGCGACGAACTCCTCGCGCCACGCGCCGGCGTGGACGTCCTCGGCGTACCACGTGCGCACGCGCCCCTCGTGTGCGCGCGCGAACGCCACCTCCTCGGCGTCGACCGAACGTACGCCGAGCTGCAGCAGCTGCTCGACGCGCGGGTCCTCGAGGATCCGACGCGCGACGCAGGCGTGGCTGAACGGCGTGCCCTCGTAGGTGTCGCG